>JBOGKI010000521.1:0-3651 GCA_050745605.1 Terriglobia bacterium
GGTCATAAGCGACGGGTTGCGGAACCGTCGCCGACTTGGACTGTTATCGGTATTACTATAGATGTAGGGGTGAGGGAGTGATCCATATGTCGTGGGCGATTCCGCTGGCCGCGCAAGACTCACCGGTGAACCGGAATGTGGGTTTGAGGTCTGGAGCCACCGCTGGCCGCGGTGGGTGGTTTTTTTCGACCGTGCTTTGCGGGCAGTAAAGGAGTATCACGAAAGGGCCGAATGAATCCATTTAAACCCAATGCTGTTCACTTAAGGGTAGGAGCGACCCTTGGGGTCGCTCGCGGGCGGGCACAAGGCCCGCCCCCTACGTCGCCCCTGAAATTGGGTTCGCGGGTACAGTAGCCTAAATGGACTGTATTGCATGTAAACCCGGTGAAGGCGGGACTGGTCAGCAAGGTGGGGAAATGGCCGACCATGCACGATTACACGGGGAGCATGGTCCCACCAGCAGGGGCACGGAGGGGCCTGGCGGTGGATCGCGTGCTGTTGCCCCCCAGCGGGGACAGCGCGAATCTGAAAGCCAACAGCCGGTAAAGCTTCTGGAGAGCACAACTCTGCGTGGCAAGGCCGTAAATTCTTGTTTTTCCAGCAAGAGTTCAGTCGCATCCCATCCTGAACGAAGTGAAGGATCGGTTTTTCTCAGCAAGTGGCACGGCCTAAGCAGATGCTTCGCTGCGCTCAACATGACAACCGGTTTTGGTTGCGGCGGAAGGCCGCGCTGCGCTACCCGCTCCCAGCAGTTCCATCTCCGAAAAACTCGACGAAGGTTATTCCGTAGCCTGTTATAATGACCCATCTCAAGTTCACACGAATTGAAAAGGCTCAGTTCCCTTCATGCCGGATAGCGCCGTTCTCGACAAAACTTTTCCTCACAACCTCGACGCTGAGCGCGCTCTGCTCGGCTCCATTCTGCTGGACAACAGCGCGCTGAACGTTGCGGTGGAGACGCTGCAGCCCGCCGACTTCTTCGCCGAAGCCCATCGCATTACGTATGAAACGATGATCGGGCTTTCGGAGAAGAGCCGTGCCGCGGAGCTGGTGACGCTTTCCGAGGAGTTATCCAAGCAGGGCTTGCTGGAGAAGGCGGGGGGCGTCTCATATCTTGCCAGTTTGACCGATGGCGTTCCTCTCGGCAGCGTAGCCAGCGTTGGCGAATACACGCGAATCGTCAAGGAAAAGGCGCTGATCCGCAGTTTGATCAACATCTCCCAGAACATCATCTCCCGTTGCATGGGCGCGGTGGACGATGCCGAGACGCTGATCGACCAGGCGCAAAGCCAAATCTTCGAAGTCGCGGAGAAGCACGTCCGCTCCGGCTTCTACCGCGTTCAGGACATCGTTAAGGACAGCTTCGGAACTCTGGACGTATTGTTTGACCGGCGGCAGTCGGTGACCGGCGTCGAAACCGGATTCACGGTTCTCGACAGCATGACCTCCGGCCTGCAGCGCGGGGAGCTGATTATCGTGGCCGCCCGGCCCTCGCTCGGCAAAACGGCGCTGGCGCTGAACATCGCGGCGCACTCCGCCATCAACCAGAAGAAAACGGCCGCCATCTTCTCCCTGGAAATGAGCAAGGAATCGCTGCTGATCCGCATGCTTTGCTCCGAAGGACGTATCAACAGCCACAAGCTGCGCACCGGATTCGCGACTCCCGAAGATTGGCAGAAGATGACCAAGGCGCTCGGACGGCTTTCCGAGGCGGTGCTGCTGATTGACGATACGCCCGCGCTCAGCATTATGCAGATTCGCGCCAAGGCTCGGCGCCTGAAGGCCGAACGCGGGCTGGACCTGGTGATCGTCGATTACCTGCAACTCGTCACCGGCTCCGGCCGCTTTGAAAATCGCACCCAGGAAGTCAGCTACATTTCGCGCGGGCTGAAGAGCATCGCCAAAGAATTGAACGTGCCGGTGGTGGCCCTATCGCAGTTAAGCCGCGCGCCCGAAGCCGGCAAAGGCCGCGAGCCGCAACTCTCCGACCTGCGGGATTCGGGCTCCATCGAGCAGGACGCGGATGTGGTCATCTTCATTCACCGCGCCGCCAACGATGGAACGGGGCTGGAAGAGCCCGGGGTGGTGACGGAGCTGACCATCGGTAAGCAGCGCAACGGTCCCACCGGTCCATTCAAGCTGGTTTTCCTTAAACCCTTCACGCGATTTGAAAACTACACGGCGGAGGATGGCGAAATCTGATCGACTGCATCAGCCCGCGCCGGACTTCCCCGCGTGTCTTCCCTTGATCCCGTGATTCCTCAAACTGCAAAGCTGCTTCGCCCCACGTGGGCGGAGATTTCGCTCGCCGCGCTGGGCCGGAACTTTGACCGCGTCCGGCAGCTTGCTGGCGCGCGCAAGGTGATGGCCGTGATCAAGGCGGACGCTTATGGCCACGGCGCCGTGCCCGTAGCCCGGGCGCTGGCGGCGCGGGGCGTGGACTGGCTCGGCGTGGCGACGGTGGAAGAAGCCGTGGAGCTGCGCGAGGCCGGCATCCGCCAGCCGATTCTGCTGCTGGGCGGCCTTTATATGAGTGATCCGGCCGACCTGATCGCCTACGACCTGACGCCCGGCGTCTCCTCCACGGCTCGCCTGGATACCTACGCCGATTGCGCGCGCCGCGAGGGCCGGCCCATTAATTTTCACTTGAAGATCGACACCGGGCTTGGCCGTCTGGGCCTTCCGCCGGATCGCCTGGAGTTATTCATGAGGCATCTGCGCGAGATCGGCGAGGGTCCGGGCGGGCCCGCGCTCCGGCTCACCGGCTTCTTCACGCATCTGGCCTCGGCGGAGGACCTGGTGGCTTCCCAGACCGGCGAGCAGGGAGCGCGCTTCAGCGCGGCGCTCGTGCGGTTGCGGTCACTCGGCATGGACCCGGAGTGGGTTCACGTTGCAAACAGCGCCGCACTGCTGGCGCGAAGCCGGTTTCCGGAAAACCTCGTCCGCGTTGGCGCATTGCTCTACGGCTACTGCCTGCCTCTTCGTCTTCCGCCCGGACTGGCCGCGCCTCCCTCGCCGCAATTTGAACCGATCCTCAGTTTCAAGTCGCGAGTGGTGTATCTCAAGGACGTTCCCAGTGGCACGCCGCTGGGCTACGGCGCAAGCTTCTTCACCCGGCGCGCTTCAAGAATCGCCACACTGCCCGTGGGCTATGCCGACGGCCTGAGCCGCGCGCTCTCCAATCGCGGTCGGGCCATGGTTCGAGGGCAGCGCGCGGGAATCGTGGGCAGCATCAGCATGGACCTCACACTGCTGGATGTGACGGACATTCCCGGCGTCGCCGTGGGCGATGAAGTGACTTTGATCGGCAAATCCGGCGATGTTTCAATTACGGCTCTCGAAATCGCGCGCGAAGTGGGCACCGTGCCGTATGAAGTGCTGTGTTCGATCGGTAAACGCGTACCGCGGATTTACGTCGAAGATTGATAGGAGCTGGGCGCCGGGTTCCAAGCTGTAGTGGCGGTCGCCGCCTGCCCCGCTGCAAAGCGGGGACCGCCGGCCTGGCCCGCGCTCACAGAGCGCCGCTCGAGCTCGATGGAACAAGACTCATCGCGTTTATACTAGATTTGTGAATACGAGGCCGGGCTTAAGATCACATTCGTAATGTTTGTGACGATTTCCTCAAATGCGTACCTTTGCGAAGTGCTGAGC
>JBOGKI010000522.1:0-3648 GCA_050745605.1 Terriglobia bacterium
GGCCCAGGTGGCCACGTTCTTCAATCCCGAGCTCGTGCAGTACAAATGGATCATCATCGCCCTGATCGTGGGCGTCATGGTGGGGATCCCGCTCGGCTTGGTCAGCATGACCGCGGTGCCGCAGCGGACGGCGCTGAGCCATTCTTGTGGAGCGCTTTCGGCGGCGCTGATCGGCATTGCCGAATACTACATGACCGTCCATGTTTCGCGGTTTGAGATGACGGAAATCGCCCTGGAAGTGATTATCGGCTCGCTCACTTTCACCGGGAGCCTGATTGCAGCCGGCAAACTCCAGGATCTCCTGCCGCAGCGGCCCATCACTTACCGGGGGCAGAATTTCGTCAGCCTTTCGGTGCTCGGCGCGGCGGTCGTCATCGCCGGTTTCCTGATCGTTCATCCTGAATACGCACGGCTGTTCCCGGCGATGGTGGTGGTGGCCTTGATCTTTGGCGTGCTGTTGGTCACTCCCATCGGTGGAGCAGACATGCCCACCGTGATCTCGCTCTTGAACTCATATGCCGGCTTCTCAGCAGCCCTATTGGGCTTCGTGCTGAATATCAAGGTGCTGGTGGTGGCCGGAGCACTGGACGGCTCTTCCGGCTTCATCCTGTCGGTGATCATGTGCAAGGCCATGAACCGCTCGTTCACCAATGTATTGTTTGGGGCGTTCGGTACGGTGCAAGCTTCCCAAGCCGGAGCCCGGGAGGAACGCCCGGTGCACAGTGCTTCGCCGGAGGAAGCCGCCGCCATCCTGGGAGCCGCGAACGCCGTGATGATTGTTCCGGGTTACGGCATGGCGGTGGCCCAGGCGCAGCACAAAGTCCGCGAGTTGTATGACGCGCTCACCAAGCGCGGTGTGGACGTCAAGTTCGGCATCCATCCCGTCGCAGGGCGCATGCCCG
Source organism: Terriglobia bacterium (assembly GCA_050745605.1). GTDB lineage: Bacteria > Acidobacteriota > Terriglobia > UBA7540 > UBA7540 > CALCEB01. The sequence continues at coordinate 903 of JBOGKI010000522.1, forward strand.
GCCACATGAACGTGCTCCTGGCGGAAGCCGACATCCCCTATGACCGGCTGCTGGATCTTGAATCGGTGAATCCTGAACTGCCGCAAACCGACGTGGCGCTCATCATCGGCGCCAACGACGTCACCAATCCCGCCGCGCGCGACGACCCGGGCAGCCCCATCTACGGGATGCCGACCATTGAAGTGGACAAGGCCAGAACCGTGATGGTGATCAAGCGCAGCATGAGCCCGGGTTTCGCCGGCATCGATAATAGCCTCTACTACCTCGATAAAACCTACATGCTGTTCGGCGACGCGAAGTCGTTTGTCAACGACATCCTGCGGGAACTTCCGGGGGGTGGGCACCCATAGCGGCGGAGCGCGCCTCCGGCCATGCTTTCACCCTGCTCAGCGAGCGGTTACCGCCATCTCTCGCAAAAAGCTCAAGACCGTCTGCGGCTTCGATGCAGGCGCGGGCCTTGTGCCCGCCCGCAAGGGCGGCCACAAGAGTCGCCCCTACCGGCACCGCCATGTGTAAAGCCCTTTATTCACGCGGTTCCAAAGAAATGCTCTGAAACCTGTTTGCCAAAAAACAAGAATTCACGATCGTGCAATGCAGGGACGGCGCCGGGAAAGATGGGTGCGCCGCCGCGCCGCCACTTCCGCCCGCCGGATTGTAACGTTTTGACAAGATGATGCACTTATTCACAGCGCAAGTCGGAAGGCGGCGGGGAGCCGAAAAACCTAGGGACTAGACTCCCCTCCAGGCCGGCGATGATCCGCCGCCCCAACGCGCGCCTGCGGTGGCTGCAGGCCGTGTCCGGAGAGGGCAGCTTGTTTCCCCGCCGGGCGCGGACTCCGCGCCCGCATACTTGCCGGCGGAGCGACCGCGCGGCCCGGCCCGCAGGACCCTACCGCTGGATGGTCACCGGTGTGACATTTGATTCAAAGCCTTCGTCTTCCATGGCTTTGTTCGCCACCGAGCGCAGCGTCGGCTCGTCTGCCTCATGCGGCAGATTAAAAAAACGGTGAATGACCTCTTCACCGATTCTAATTCGAACCATCCATTTGCCCTTATGCTGGTCCCATGAGACTTCCCCAGAATCCGCGCGCATAAATTCCTCCACTGGTGATCTGGCTTCGGTCAGAGAGCGTGTAGCGCAAGGCCTGCTTTGGGCCCTGCGGCATTTCAAAATCCCAATTCAGGCATCCACCGCCACCTGCGGTCTCAACATCCAAAGGTTCCTTTCACTTTCCTCTTACTATATCAGGCTTGGACCTGCATCGAACGGCGACGACTCGGGAGAGGGAAAATGACACCGGATGAGACGCAGTCTTCCCCGGCGCCGCAACGCGGTGTACACTCATATCCGCTGAAGATTCCAGGAAATGCCAGCTTAATGAAGATTACCAATTATCGTGACAGCTTTCGCTGTAGCGGCGCTCTACGAGCGCCGAAAAAGCGGCGGTCGCGGACCGCCGCTACAACACTTGGTGTCACTATAATCGGCAGTCCTCCATAGATGCTCCCGCTTCAGACCGGTTAGGAACAAGCTGGGACGCTCGTCCGGGATAGCATTGGAGGTTTGATGAAGAAGCAACTGGTCTCACGGCGCGATTTCATTCAGGGTTCGTCAACGGCGGGACTGATGCTGGTGGGGAGCGCCCTCGGCGCTGATCCGCCGGCTTACGGCTCTCCGTCGCCAGTAGCGGCGGAGGCCAGGGCCGGTCAGTCCTCCGCTCCGGGAATCAGCGGCCAAGGACACATGAAATTCAGAGTCCTACGGACATCCGATTCCCTGCCCGAAGCAGCCCAAAAGGTCGTGATCAAAGCTCACGGCGGCTTTGCGGTGGACCGGCGGCCAGGAAAGGGCGAGACCTACTTTGCGCTTCCCGGCGCGGGGATTCTACAAATCAGCGCCGATCTCAAAGCCATCCGCCTCCTGAAGACCGCGGAATCCATGAAGAAGGTCAATTTGCATGACACGACGATCTGGAATGATCCCGAAGATGGCGCTGCCTACCTTGCCTTTCCCGCCAACGACGCCGGGAAGATCTTCACCACCGCTCTGGATGGAACACTGCTGAGCACGCTGGATGCTCCGTCACCCGCCCAGGGCTTCGAGCAGCCGGAAGTCCACGATTATTTTTTGGGAGGCGGCAACTTTGCGCCTACAGGAGTGACCTGCCTGGACGGGCTGTATTACATCACCACCGGTTACTGCGGTCTCGATTTCGTGCTGACTTCCCGCATTTCGAGTCCTTCCCACGTCGTTTGGAACGACCTGGCTTTTGGCGGGAGGGGCGACGAGTACAACCAGTTTCGGACCGCGCACGCCGTCACGGTTTATCCGGGAGCAAAGCAACTTGCCATTTCTGACCGCAAGCACTCCGCCATCAAACGGTTCACGCGCTACGGTCATTATCTTTCAACTCTGAGAATGCCGATGGGATGTCTGCCTTGCTCGATTGACTATTTGGACGGATACGCCGTCGTCCCCACCCTGGAGGGACCCGATCCCGGCAAAGGCGCTCCAATCTACATCTTCCAGGGCGACCAGTTGATTTCCGCAATCTTTCCCAAAGCCGAGCTTGGCCTGAAGAACTTTCAGCACAACCACAAAGCTGTGCTTACCAAAGTGGACAGCAAGTTTTATATTATTGTTCAGGCGTGGAATCCGGGCGACTTTGCCATCCTGGAGCAGGTGACCGGTTAGCGCTCTTGAAGCTGCGAACCTGAAGGCCAGTCCCGAAACCTTGGTGGCTTC
>JBOGKI010000523.1:0-3643 GCA_050745605.1 Terriglobia bacterium
TCCGCCAATCGCCAGCTTCATGGGCGGCATCGGGCTTCCGCCAATCGCCAGCTTCATGGGCGGCATCGGGCTTCCGCCAATCGCCAGCTTCATGGGTGGCATCGGGCTTCCGCCTATTGCCAGCTTCCCGGATACAACCGGAGAGGTCCCAACCGCTAAGTTCGCTGGCGGAACTGGTGATATCCCGATTGCAGAAATTGCCCATAACTGATTACTGTTCCCGTCCGTTGCAAAGGTCTTACGTAAAGTCGTGCCAGCCAAAACCACCAGCATGGCGAAAAGGATAGATACAGTATTCTTGTTCATTAGACTCCCCTCCAGGGAATATAGAGTCGGGCCCGCAAGGGGTCCCGCTGGAGGTAGAGCCTAGTCTATGTTAGTTCGGAAGTCAAGTTACTTTATATACAACACCCAAACTTCCGTTCTTAATTTATCAGAAGGTACGAAATTGTCAAGTTAATTTTTGGTACACTATCCGAATCTTAATCGGATCGCCCCGATTTGCAAATCATGCCCTACTCCGCGCGCTGGCCGACACCACCGGGAACCTGCACACGTGTTTTTGGCATAGACGGTAAGCTTCATCGGCGCTTTCCTCGAATCCGGAATAACTGTTCAATCCTCCTGGATGGGGGGCGTTCTAACCGCCCTCCGGGCGGCATTCCTGCCGGCCCCAGGGCTCCACCCTCCGCTCACTGACTCCTATCGGCAAGACACCAGCGGAACTTTAAATATTCTTTAACTGCGGTTGACCGTCCCTACCGCGAATGGCATCATTAATGTACAGGGAACGTGGAGGTTCCCTAACCATGAGGCCACGGTTTCTCGGAATTACCCTTTGTCTCCTGATCCTGACCCTCGGATGTCTCGGCATTCCAGGGAGTGTCCCCTTGGCGTTTTCCCAGTCCCAGAATGATCAACAATCGCCTCAGGGCCCTGCGACGCAACCCGGCGAAACGGTGATTGTGCCGAAGAAAACAAAGCCCTCGGCTCCCGCTCCCAGCCAGACGCCCGAGACGCAAAGGCCAGAGAAGATCAATCCCAGCCAGATCTACCACCTCTCGACGGCAACGAATCTGGTCAACTTGGACGTGCAGGTCCTCGATAAGAACGGTGACCCAATCAATAATCTGAGCAGGAAAAACTTCCGCGTCTATGATGACGGAGTCGAGCAATCCATCTCCAACTTCGGCACCAGCGACGCGCCCATGACCATCTGCCTGCTTGTAGAATTCAGCAATGAGTACTGGACCTACCTTTATCAATCCCTACGCGAGTCCTACGACTTCTTGAACTACATGAAGCCCAGCGACTGGGTAGCCGTCGTGACGTTTGATTTGAAGCCCACCATCCTGACGGATTTTACCCATGACCGGCAGCAGGTGATGGCTGCTTTGAACGAACTCCGGTTTCCTGGCTTTTCGGAAATCTGTCTCTACGACGCGCTGGCCTTCACCATCAACCGCATGCAGGATATTCAGGGGCGCAAGGCGATCATTGCTATCTGTACCGGCTACGACACCTTCAGCAAGCTTACCTACGATAAAATGTTAAAGATCTCAAAGACTTCCAATACTCCCATCTATGCGGTCAGCACTCTGGAATGGACAGCGGTCCGCATGGGGGGTGAAAATATCAATTACTGGCAGGCGCGGAACGGGCTCAACTACATCACCAAGTACTCGGGCGGTCAGGCTTACTTCCCGCGATTCGAGGCCGAGTTACCGAGCATCTATCAACAGATTGCCGGTCAACTGCGCCAGCAGTACAGCATCGGGTTTTCACCCACGGATCCGGCCCACGATGGAAAGTTGCACAGGTTAAAGGTGGACCTGGTGGATGACCAGGGTAATCCGCTGCGGATCGTCAACCAAAAGGGAAAGCCTGTCAAGTACCGCCTGGAATATCGCGACGGCTATTACTCACCCAAATCCTAGGTGCGGTCCCGTTTACTCGCATTGAGATCCCGCGGTTTCCGGTCGTCAAACTCTTCCACCGGGCGAAGTGCCTTGCGCCGTTACATCCATTATGGGACTTCCGTCACCGGAACGTCAGGTGGGCAAAGGTCCCTTGCTCGGGGTCATCAAAAAATGCGCCAAGCCATGTCACCCGCGAGGCATTGATTCCTTTGAGCTGAATAGGAGGGCGAGATGCCTCGCAGAATCTACGTTGAGCCCAGCCGCAGAGATCAGCATGACAACTTGGGATTCTTTGGGCATCCTGCTAGGGACCAAATAGACTGTCTGCGGAGGGCTGGGCAGCCGCCGTCCCGGAACATTCTGCCATCCCCGGACACGTGCGATTCAGAGCGACTTGGTACGCGGCGCGTCATCTTCCGGCCAGCGTGGTGGGAATCCATCCGCCGCCGGACACTTCATGACCTTCCCTGACGCCATCTTGCTTTTCCTTGCCGCGGTGATGGCGGGCGCTTTGAACTCCGTCGCCGGCGGCGGAACCTTTTTCTCGTTTCCTGCGCTACTCTTCACCGGGGCGCCCGCCATTGCTGCCAATGCCACATCCACCGTGGCGGTGTGGCCGGGCAGTATGGCAAGCGCCTTCGCCTACCGTAGCTGCACGCCCCGAAGCGCGCGCGTTCTGGTTCCCCTGATCGTCGCCAGTTTCGCAGGAGGGTTGCTCGGAGCGGGCCTGCTACTGCACACTCCCCAGGACACTTTCCTGCGGATTATCCCGTTTCTCTTTCTCGCTGCAACCTTACTCTTCGCTATTGGCAAGAGAATGTCCAAAGCCATCGGGTCGCATGGCAAGCAAGAGGCGCGGCCGTCCTGGACACTTGTGGGTGGAGTCTCGCTCGTCCAGTTTATCATCTCCATCTACGGAGGCTTTTTCGGGGGCGGCATGGGCATCCTGATGCTGGCGTTTCTCACCCTCCTCCCGCTTGGCGACATCCACGCCACCAATGCCGTGAAGGCCTTGCTCGCTACCGCCACGAATGGCGTCGCCATTATCGCCTTTGTGGTGGCGCAGATCGTGCTGTGGCCTCAGGCGGTCCTAATGTTGGTGGGAGCGGTTCTGGGCGGCTACGGCGGCGCTCATTATGCCCAAAAGATCAAGCCTTCCCTCGTGCGCGGCTTTGTCATCGCCGTGGGCTTCTCCATGTCGGCCTATTTCTTATGGAGGTATCATTAGCCGGCGCTCCCGCTTCAATGCCGGAAATGCCGCATCCCGGTAAACATCAGCGCCACGCCGCGACGGTTGGCCGCATCGATCACGTCCTGATCGCGCTTGGACCCTCCCGGTTGCACTACAGCGGTTGCCCCCGCTGAGGCCGCTTCCTCCAAACCGTCGGCAAAAGGAAAGAATGCGTCGGACGCCACCACGGTTCCTTCCAGACTGTGACCCAACTCCCGAGCTTTCGCTGCGGCCAGGCGCACTGCATCAACGCGGCTCATCTGCCCCGCGCCCACGCCTACCACACGATCTTCCCGCCCGAACACAATCGCATTCGACCTCACGTGTTTCACCACGCGCCACGCGAAAGCCAATGCGCGCATTTCCGCATCGTTGGGCGGGCGGGTGGTCACGCACTTCCACGCCGCCGGTTGCGAGCTCGCCGCGTCCGCTGTCTGAGCGAGCAGTCCTCCCGTAACGCTTTTCAGTTGAAGCCGTCCAGCCGGGTCTGCGC
>JBOGKI010000524.1:0-3641 GCA_050745605.1 Terriglobia bacterium
CTACCACACAGACATGTTAAAAAAACACAGCGGGAAATAGTAAATTATAAAAAAAAGGTAGAAATCCTTGTAAAGGTCAGGATAAAGTTCCGGCTGCAGGATATACTCGAGCACGGAGAGCTTGCTCTCTTCCTTGGTCTTGAAGGATGCCGGATCGTCCAGCACCTCGCCATCGCGGTTGCCCAGGATGTTGGTGGAAAACCATCCTTTCAAACCAAGCAGCCGCGCCTTCAAAGCCGGCGCCAGGACCGTCTTCATCAACGTTTGGCCGGTCTTGAAGTCCTTGCCACACACCGGCAGACCTTGGCGCTGCGCGAGCTCCAGCAGAGCCGGAGTGTCCACGGTGAGGTTGGGCGCGCCATTGGCGAACGGGATGCCCATTTTCAGCGCGGCGTAAGCATAAATCATGCTGGGACTGATGGCCGGGCTGTTAAAGCGAAGTCCCTTTTCAAACGCCGCGAGTGACAGGTGCGCTTCGGAGGGCCTCTGGAAGGCCTCCGTCGATCCGCACCAGATCATCACCAGCCGCGTCGCCCCGCAGGATTCTTTGAACTGTTCAATATCCTCCATCACTTGCTCAGCAAGATGCATCCGGGTCTTGCCTTTCTTGCGATTCGGACCGTCGAGGTTCTTGACGAACTTCTGATCGAACACGGCGGGCATGGGCCGGACCGAGCACAGGAAATCCTTCAACTGGTCGAGCATCCCCGTGTCCAGCACGCCCGCCTTGCGCGCCGCTTCGTAGCAATCATCTTCGAAGACGTCCCATCCGGCGAACGCCAGGTCCCTTAAATCCGCCAGCGGCACAAAATCCTTGATCTTGGGCGAGCGCCCGTCCGTGCGCTTACCCAGACGGATCGTCCCCATCTGCGTCAAGGAGCCGATGGGCGGGGCCACGCCCCGGCGGATCGCTTCGACTCCCGCGATGAACGTGGTCGCCACGGCGCCCATGCCGGGTATCAGCACTCCCAGCTTTCCCTGCGCCGGCAAAATCTTCACAGTCTTGCCTGCCATAAACGCTCCACTGACCTTGCAGCCTCAGTTTCGATAATCGAAATTACCGATGATGCGCTAGGGTTCCCCAAAATGCGATTGGTTTCGGGGCGCAATAGCCCCCAGATTTCCCGGCCGCCCGGCCTCATCTTAACTTACGGCCAAGCGTGGCGAACCATTGGGGTTCAACCCCGCCCTTGCGGGTGCTTGGTCCGTCCGACGCCACTTGCCCCACTCAAACAAAACCGTTCGGATTGGAACGCCGGGATTCACGGCATGGGCTTCCGGCTCGCCAACGGGCCTCACCATTGTTTTCAATAACATTCTAGCTTCGTTCCTTCAATTCAAGATTGCAAACCGATCCGAACCCCCCTGCTTGGGCTGCCTCTTCACTAAGCGAGGCCATGAAGGACCACAATCCGTGCAGACCGGGACATCCACAATTACGGGTTCGCTCTCAAACGCCGACGCCCGCGCCGTTGGCTCCGCGTGATTGTTTCAGGCGAGGGGACTGGTACACGAACACGACCCTGGCCCCGGTTGTTTTGCAAGGGAGGAACAGCGAGGGGAACCATCAAAAGACCAAGGTTAGCGTCAATACGCTTCATTTAGCTACTGTGCCTGCGGTACCCGCGAACCCGATTTCAGATGCGACGTAGGGGCGGGTCTTGTGCCGCCCGCCGGCGACCACAAGGGTCGGCCCTACCCTTGATTGAACGGCATTGAGGTTAGCGTAAGCGGAGGCTGGCGTCAATCCGGGTTAGTGTTTGTCAGATCCCGGCTTTAATTTGGCTTGGCGGAATTTGACCCTTTTATATTCCCAAAAGAACCCGAGCGAGAATACGATAATGGGCATGACCCAGTATCCAGGAAAGGATCGCATGATCGAAACCGGGTCAATCCCGATTGTCGGTCCTCGGGTCGCCGTTAGTATGCCCGCAATCAGTACGCCAATAATCAACAGCAATGCAACCACGACCAAGGCAACGAGCCCCGCGAGAATGCTTTTGATGATAATCATGGGGCCATACTATCATCTTGCGCAGGGCCGAGAAATAACCTTGCATAACCTTTTCGCCTTTCCGCAGTTATACCATTAGAGGAACGATGGCCGCGCGAGACCCTCAATTGAAGGCGCCGCAGGTGGAGGCGGAGGAACGGCTTCTGGTCGAAGCCGCGCAGCGGGACCCGGCCAAGTTTGGGGAACTGTACGAGATCAACTTCGAGCGAGTGTACGCCTTCATCGCGCGGCGCGTCCCCAACCGTGATGAAGCTCAGGACCTTACTGCCGACGTATTTCACCGGGCGCTCGCCAATCTCCAACGCTTTGAATGGCGCGGCGCACCTTTTGCGGCGTGGCTCTTCAGAATCGCTGCGAACGCCATTACCGACCGGGCCAAGCGCAACTCAAAAGAACGTGCGCTTGCGGACCTCGACGTGCCGGCCGACTCAGATCTTGACGAGGTCGAGCACCGCGCCCAACTTTTTCGCCTGGTCAACCAGCTTCCTCAGGACCAGCGCCGCGTGCTGACGATGCGCTTCGCGGAGCAGAAAAGCGTCCGCGAAATCGCGCGTGAGCTCGCCCGGACGGAAGGGGCCGTGAAGCAACTTCAGTTCCGCGCCCTGGAGAAGCTGCGGGCTCGCCTGTCGGGCCGGGAGGAGGGCGTCCATGAATAAGCGCTCTCTGATCAAACAACTCGACGATGCCATCCAGACCCTCATCGCTCAGCCCGGTTCCGCGCTGCCCCAGACCGGTCCGGAGCTTGCCGGCTTGGTGCGCCTGGCCCAAGACCTGAGCGACCTGCCACGGGAAGATTTCAGACTACGGCTTAAATCCGACCTTGAAAGGAGAAGTGTTATGACAGGCACAGCGAAACCCGTCCCCGGGACAAGCAAAGTGAACCCCGTCCCGGAAGGCTATTACACGGCCACACCGTACCTATTCATCCGGGATGCGGCCCGAGCGATCGAGTTTTATAAGAAAGCGTTTGGCGCCACGGAGTTGCTGCGCATGGAGCAGCCCGACGGCAGAATCGGGCACGCCGAGATCAAGATTGGCAATTCACCGATTATGCTGTCCGACGAGGTCCCGGAAATGGGCTACCGCAGTCCGCAATCGCTGGATGGATCGTCGTCGAGCATCCTGCTTTATGTCGAGGACGTGGACGCGCTGGCGAAGCAAGCCATCGCTGCCGGGGCAAAAGTGCTCCGGCCCGTGCAGGATCAGTTCTATGGTGACCGCACCGGAACTTTCCTGGACCCGTTCGGGCACTTCTGGAGCATCGCCACGCACAAAGAGGACATGTCGCCCGAAGAACTGCAGCGGCGAGCCGCGGCTTTCATGAGCAAGCAAGCCACCAATGCCGCTCCGAAGGAGCAAGCGGCGAAGACCGTTAAGCCGGTCCCGGAGGGCTTTCACACCGTTACGCCTTATATCACCGTCAAGCGGGCCGCGCAACTGGTGGAATTCGTCAAACAGGCGTTTGGGGCGACAGAAACCTTCCGCACCACGGGTTCCGCAGGCGGCCTGCACGCGGAGGTGAAGATGGGTGACTCGATGCTGATGATGGGAGGTTCTGAGGCGATGCCTTCCCCCGAAATGCCCACGGCGCTCCATTTCTTTGTACCGGATACTGACGCCGTTTACC
>JBOGKI010000525.1:0-3640 GCA_050745605.1 Terriglobia bacterium
GTTCCAAAACCAATCATTGCAAAAGCCGTAGTCATAGGGCGCCACGCTGAAGTAGTACCCCCCAAACCAGAAGCGACTCCTGTTTCCCCCCGCAATCCGGAAGACATGACCGCGGCCAAAGCCGCCATTGAAGTGCCCATGCTGCCAGGGATGAGCAAGGTGGTAATGCGGGTCATCGCGTCCGGTGTCATGTCCAATCCACTGTCCGTTCGAGTGAACGTGAGGGGCGTCGGGATGCCCCCGCTGGTCGCTATAGTTGCGGTTTCTTGTGGAAACCTGCTTCTGACCCCGGGCGGGAGCAGGTGAAGGAGCATGGCCACCCGAAGGGCGCGAGGCGGAAACCCGCTTTTGACCCCGGGCAGGAGCAGGACCATGAGCCGGAATGTACCCATGACCAACACCATGTCCGGAATTATTCTGCTTTTTTTGCGCAACAGCGGTAACAGAAAACATCAGCGCCACTGCAAGGACTCCAATGGTCTTTTTCAAGTCAGCCTCCAGTCAAATTCAGGATTTCTGATTTCAAATCGGCCTCTGCCCAAGCCTTTCCCGGCGAGCGCCTCGTCATCAACCGGGACGTGGGCAATAGCGCCCGCGGCAGGATCGGGCATGGCCTCCAACAACCCGGCCACCGCCGCCGTGTGGTTCGGTGTCAGGCGCTCGGTCGACTCATGGGCGTGCCGTTTGATGCCGGTTATGGACATGCTTCCTCTTTCTACGCAGCTTACGCCGCGCCGAGAAAAGTATCAATTGCAGTCAGTAGGCGCGAGATTTGTGCACTTGAAACTCTGCGGTACCCCTTTGAGAGTGTAGAACAGCAGGCAACTACGGCGTCGCCGCGGTGTCTTTCCTAACCCTGGGCTTTCTACCCTTTTCAGCGGCTAGAACTGAACCACCGATAAACCCGTAACCAACCGGAAGTGACGGGGATTGACAGTCAGGATCGAGTAGCCAAGCAACAGGGCCGTCGATCCGATGAGCAGATCCACGAAGGGGATGGTGACGCCCCGGCTTTGCTGCTCTCCATCGAGCTGGCCCGCCAGCAGCGCGGTCTCTTTGGTGTAGGGATAGACTTCAACATCATTCAGCAGTTCAAAGATAAAAGACTCGCGTCGGGAACGCACCTCTGCACTGCGGGCGCGATAGATACCATGCACCAGCTCCGTCAGGCCAACCGAAGAGAGTGCAGCTTCTTGGTCTCCGGTTGCCGTCACGACTTGCCGCAGTAGCTGTGCTACAGTGTCGCCCCGGCGCTCAGCCGCGATGACGACACTGGAGTCAAGAATTAGTCCCATGCAGGTGGGTGCAACGGTTCACGGTGGCTATTGATGACTTCTTCTAGGTCGGCGGTGAAGTCTCCGTCCAGAGTCGCCGTGCAGCCATGCGCTTCCGCCAGCGAGATGGATTCGGAGAGCAGGCGGCCAGGTCGCAATCCCACGGGACGCAGGACAGCGACCGGTTGCGCGTCCTGCTCGATGATCGCTTCCGCTCCGGCGCGCACACGCGCCAACAGCGAGGCGAAGTCGCTTGCAGCTTCCGCTTCCGAGATGTGGATCACAGGTTGAGCCATCGCGACGATTATACCTCCTGTCCTATCCTTCCACTTCCGTATCGAGAGCGGTTGGCGCACACCCGAAAGGCGCAGGGCTGCTCTACCGGCTGCCGACGCGACGAGGGTTCAGATGCCGTCGCTGACGAAACGTTTGGCGTGTTCCTTGAGGATACATCGGTCTTGAATCACTTCCAGGCCGGCGGAGCGGGCGCGGCGGGCAGCCGGTTCGTGGGTGACGCCTTCCTGCATCCAGATCACGCGCGCCCCGATGCGAATGGCGCTTGAAACGATCTCGGGAACAAACTGCGGCTTGCGGAAAATCACCACCAGGTCCACCGGCTCGGGAAGGTCTTCGAGCGCGGCGTAGCACTTTTCGTTAAACACCAGCTCGGCATTAGGATTCACCGCAATCACACGGTAGCCCCGCGCCTTAAGATAAGCAGCCACGCCGTAACTGGGGCGGGAAATCTTGGGGGAAAGCCCGACCACGGCCACGCGCCGGTAGCGGTCCAGGATGGTGGTGATGGGATCGCCGCTCGGGGCCGGAGGTTCCGTCACGTTTCGAGCGTGAACCGTCGCTGGCGCAAGGGGAATTCGAGCCAATACTCTTCCGCTCATGGATCTTTCACCTCGAAAATGACCGATCTGGCACCGCGCCGTAGAGGCCGGCTTGAGCCGGGCATTTCCGGATTTTGGCGACTTCCTTCGGAACCCGCCACTCAACCTGCTTCGCCATCGCAAACTGCGTTGGATTCTTGGCCAACCCTTCATGCCGCCCTGAAGGGCGCCGCTACGTTCCGCCGCGACCTGCGGTCGCCACGTTCCGCCGTGCCGCAGAGGCTGGCTTCAGCCGGGCAGGGCAAAAGGCCCGTCAGACCCCGGCTTTGGCCGGCGCCATCATCAGGCTGCGCATGGCTTCAAGGAATTGCTCATTATCATCGCGTGTCCCTACCGTCACGCGAAGCGAAGTTGGAAACCCATAAAACTTCATGGGACGGACAATGACTCCCCGGTCAAGCAGCCTGATGAAATCATCCTCGCAATCCCGCGCCGTGTCAATCAGGATGAAATTCGCCACGGAGGGCGTGAACCGGACGCCCATCAGCGAAAGCTCCTTGGTTACAAACTCCATCTCCCGGCGGTTGGATTCAGCCGACTTTGAGACGTGCTCCCGGTCCTCGATCGCCGCCATCGCGCCGGCTTGCGCCAGGGATGAGGCATTGAAGGGCGAGCGAATGCGATTGAGGCAGTCGATGAGCTCCGGATGTCCCATTCCGTAGCCAATCCGCAAGCCGGCCAAGCCGTGGACCTTGGAGAACGTGCGAAGCACCAACAGGTTTCTGCCAAGGCGGACATAATCGAGCGACCGGGAATAATCGGGCCGCTGGATGTAATCGTAATAGGCCTCGTCCAGCACAACGAGTACGCGCTCCGGCACGGCGCGGAGGAACCGGTCAAACTCATGGGCGGTGAACATGGTGCCGGTAGGGTTGTTGGGATTGGCCAGATAGATGACCTTGGTGCGTGGCGTGACGGCGTGAGCGATGGCCGCAAGGTCATAGGTGAGGTTCAGAAGAGGAACTTGGATCAAGGCCGCGCCCATGGCCTCGATGGCCAGGCGATAGATGTAAAAGGACGATTCGGCCGTGACACCCTCATCCGCCGACGAAAGAAACGTTCTGGCCACCAGCTCAATCAGGTCCGTGGAGCCGGCCCCAAGGATAATCTGGTTCATGTCCAGACCGACGTTCTCGGCTAGCTTTTCGCGGAGCGAGTATCCGTTGCCGTCGGGATAGAGGTGCAGCCGGTCGAGCGCGGCGCGAATCGCCTCCAGCGCCCGGGGCGAGGGACCGAGCGGGTTTTCATTGGAAGCCAGCTTGATGGCCGGATGGCCCAACTCCCGTTCAACTTCTTCAATGGGCTTGCCCGGCGGATAAGGGTGAATCCGATGCACCCATGCCGGAGCTAGATCGCGTATCGATGAGCGGACCATGAGTATTTCCGGGGCCTTAAACCGAAGTTCCGCGAGGAAAAGGGCGAAATTTACTGATAACCCATTGACCCTATTATGGTTATCTGAAAACAGAG
>JBOGKI010000526.1:0-3621 GCA_050745605.1 Terriglobia bacterium
CCGTCGTCTTCCTCGGCGTAGGGTTCCTCGCGGGATACATCTTTCAATCCGAGCGTGTCTCGTCGCTCCAGCAGAAGCTGGTTGCAGCCTCCGGCCCCACCGCACCGGCCACGGCATCGGCACCAGCAAATGATTCTCCAGCGGTTGACCCTTCACCGGCATCGTCAGCTTCCACCGCTCGAGAAGGTCTTCCCGCCGGTCACCCCCCAGTGGACGACGCCACGATGATCCGGTTCCTGGAAAATGAGGCGTCCGAGAAGCCGAATGATCCAGCCCCGCCGCTGAAGGTCGCCAACTATCTCTTCGACCATCAGAAATTCAGCGATGCGGTACCCTGGTACAAGGAGTCGCTGGCGTTGGATCCGACGAATGTGAACGCCAGGACCGATCTCGGGACCGCTTATTTTAACCTCGGTCATCCGCAAAAGGCCGTGCAGGAGTTCAGCCAGTCGCTCAAAGTTGATCCGAACCATCAACCCACGCTCTTCAACATGATTGTGGTGAGTATCGAGGGCACACACGATTTTCGCGCCGCGGAACAGGCCTGGGAACGCTTACACCGGTTGAACCCTGACTATCCCCACCTTGAGGAGTTGAAGCAGGAATTGGACGCGGCGGCGCGTGGTTCCGTCAAGAACTAAGGACCGGGCGCCAGAGCCCGTGAAACAGGCATCTCCAGGGCAGGTTTGGCCTCTCATCAATTATGTCAGCCATTCTGGAATATCTCTTCGAGCTTTTTGCGCTGATGGTACTCGGCAAGGTGCTCAACTCCGCCTTCCATCGCTTTTTCGGAGGAAGCACCATTCGTTTTGGCGTCCCTGGCCAAGGCGGCCGGCCCCGGCAGACCGGGCGCGGAAATCCGTCCCAAGAACGTCCCAAAACCGTCGAAGGCAAGACCGCGAGAGATCCTGTCTGCGGCATGTTTGTCTCCACCGAACTTTCCCACCGCTTGAACTGGCACGGAGACGTGCTGCACTTCTGTTCGGAAGAATGTCTTCAAAATTACCGCAAACATGCCAGCCAGTAAGTGACGGGCGGGGCTTGGCTTCGTCTGACAGAGGGCCCTCAATTGCGGGCCGACCGCGGTCACCCCAGACAGGCATCCTCAATCAAGATGGCATGGACCTCCTGCGGCCCGTGTACACCGCGGACCACAATCTGTTCGATGTCCGCTGTCCGGCTTGATCCGGTAATGAACACTACAGACCTCCCCAGCGAAGGCGACTGCGAGTCCCTGGAAAGGGCGATGCCCGATAAGACCTCCTCCAGGCTGCCCACGACTTGGCTCTTGCGGAGAATTGCCACGTGGACGGGCGGAGCGAGTGAGGTCAACTGCGCGCCCTCGGTTAGACTGCTCGTCACCAGGCTGCCAGTTTCGGCCAGCGCGTAGTCCACTCCCGTAAATCCAATTGCCGCGGTAAAGCAATGCCCGCGAAAAGCCCGCTCGGCATCCGGACTTATCACCGCCTCCGGCCAAACCAGCGCGTCCACCCCTAGACTCTTCAGCCGTTCCGCTAAGTTCAATTCCCTCAGCAAGGGATTTCGAGACACCACGCCTGAGCCTGCCATGCGGTCTTTCACCAGTCCAGAAAGGATTGCATCGAAGTCCGCCAAGCACCTTACCTGCCACGCTTTGGTTGAGACCCTTTCAAACTCGCTCACAAATTTAGAAACGATTTCCTCGGGCCGGATGGGCGGCATGACCTGGCCAAGTTCCGGCAGACTTGACCGATCAAGGCGCGGGATGTGGGGTCCGCGGTTTGGAGAGCGGCCCAAGGCGGTTCTGATTCGTGCCATCATCTCCTCGCGCGTGGCCATGCTGCTGATTCCCTTCCCGATTTCTATACGGTATGTGAGGCTGGCTAAGCCAGCTATTTTACGACACATCGCCGTGTTTAGCCTAGTTTTCTGAGTCGCTTGTCGTCACTTCCAAGGACGTAGGTTTGTCTTCGTGGTTTGCAAGGATGCCGAGAACTGCTGACGAGGATGACCGACGCACAAAAATCGCTAAAGTTGCGGCCAAAATCTGCCGATAATCTCTTTACGTGTCAGTTTTTGGTGCGAGACAAAAGAACTTGTTTTGCCCTTCATGTGCCGAGTAAGAAACTGCGATCAATAGAGATTGAGCCCAAGCAGAGTTCCATCCAACCCCGCGGGATGCCGTTTTCGGCGCCCTGAGAACCCGATGACGTGCTGGAAATACCGTGTAACCCAATGAAAAATAAGCGATTGACGGAAGCTAAAAGTTTTGCTAGAATTACGCAACCCAAATAGCTCCTGAAACATCTGAGTTAGGTGCAAGTAGGGAAGTTGGAGGATTTAAGCAAAAGGAAAACGTCGATGCCAACTGCCGTGAAAGTTCGAAAAGCTCCATACCGCACTCTCCTCCTGAAGAAGCGAGACGAATTGCGTGTCACCGTCCGTCGCGGTCCAGAAGCTTTGGCCACGAACATCCAGAGCCCTGATGCTGTCGAGTTTGCTATCAAGGCCGCCGAGCAGGACATGACCGCCAGAACCGCAAATCTCCACAGCCAGACCTTAAAGGAAATTGACCGGGCGCTCGCTCGCTTGGCTGGTGGAACCTATGGGGTTTGCGAGGGATGCGGCGAAGAAATTGCTCTTGCCCGCCTCAAAGCGATCCCCTGGGCGCGATTCTGCATTCATTGCCAGGAACTCATGTCCCGCAATTAGTCCGTCCTGTCTTGAGCAGGCGGGGGTAGAGATAGTCCACTCCTGCCTCGCGCGATTCTCCTTATCCCGTTAAGGTTGAGGCGATGCCTCGAGATGCAGCGCCAGAGCCGTTGTGCGTCTGCCGATATTCCCCAGGGGCTTCGTGCTTGTCCTTCAAGCGACAGTCCCGGAAACTCGAAGTTGCGCGACGTCGCGTCCTCTCTCTATAATCACTCTTGCATTCACTGCAAAGGATCGTACGGCTTTATGATCCATCACCGGCGCAAGCTCGTCTTTCTTCTGGGTTTCATGGGCAGCGGTAAGAGTACGGTTGGGCAGTTGCTGGCGACGCAAATTGGCTGGCCTTTTATCGACCTGGATGCCACCATCGAAGCTGGCCAAGGCTTAACCATTCGCGAGATCTTCGAAGCAGCCGGAGAGCCGTTTTTCCGGAAGATCGAACATGCCGCCTTGGCTGAGGCCGCCAAAACCGAACCCGCAGTGATCGCCCTTGGCGGCGGGTCCTTTGTGCAACCCGCCAATCTTGATGTCATCCGCGAGTCGGGCGGGGCCACCATTTGGCTTGATTGCGGACTGGATGAGCTGCGCCGGCGCTGCGAAGACATGAATAACCGGCCGAAGTTCCGGGATGCCGAATCCGTGAGCGAGCTTTACGAGCAACGGCTGCCTTACTACCGTTTAGCCCAATACCGAGTGGCCACGGAAGCCGTTGTGCCTCAGGAAGTGGTGGAACGGATTCTGAGCCTGCGGATTTTCTAAAACGGGTCGTCGTGCCCACAACGCTTTTCGTGCCGTGGGCTTTTTCCCAGAAACCAGTAAGCGGGGAGGCGGAAGACAAGGTTCTTGCTTCAAGAACCGCGGCGGGGTTTCTGGAAAGCGAAAACTCGGCGCGAAGTGGCACTCCTACCCTGAATAAAGGCGTGCTTAGAC
>JBOGKI010000527.1:0-3620 GCA_050745605.1 Terriglobia bacterium
TGTTCATGACACTTCAGGCGTTCGACGCCGCCCGCGTGGCTGGTGTGCCGAAGGAGCCGGGTGTCTACGTTGTGTACCAAATGCCCCTTGGCAAAACCAAATCGTTTTATGTCGGACGGTCACGAGAGAGCATGTACGACCGGCTGCTGCATCATCTTCGAGGCACGGGAAGCCGCAAAATTGCAACGGCGAACAAGGCCGGCTTAGTATTTGAGTACCAGAGCATGATCTCGGTTGAGCAGGCGGAGGCGATCCTCATCCGGGAGCTGAACACCCGCGGGTTTGGCAATCTGCGAAATGAAACAGACCCAGCGGATCGCTTCTAATGGCTTGTGCTGGACAGTGTAGCCGCCGAAAGCAACTAATGGTACGATGAGTCCAATGAAGATCGAATATACGGTCCACATCTGGAAAGAAGGGGATCAGTTTGTAGCTCACGCGATGCCACTCGACGTTATGAGCTGCGGCGGGACGACTGACGAAGCTCGCGCTGCCCTGGACGAAGCGGTCCATCTCTTCTTAACGACGTCTGCCAGCCAGGGCTCTTTGGAGGAAATCCTTCGCGAAGCGGGCTACGAAGAGCAAAGCGGGGATTGGATCAGCCCCTCCTGGGTGGCGATTGAGAGGCATTTCGCGGCAGTTCCGGCCTGAAGATGCCCCGCATCACACCGATTCCCTGGCAAACTCTCGAAAAGGTGTTTCTGGCGACTGGCTTTCGCTTCGAGCGACAAGAAGGGAGCCACCGCGCTTATGTCAAGCCAGGCGCCCTTCGGCCCGTAATCATTCCGGCTTACAAACAGGTTCCGGTGTCGATCATCAGGAACAACCTCAAGACGGCAGGCATTTCCAGGGACGAGTATTTCCGGCTCCTCGAAGAGAAAGGATAGGAGGTAGCGCATCTCAGAAACTCTGCGGCTCTTCCTAATCCAACGCAACAAGCCGCAGACTTCATCAATCCACGCGTAAGACGCGACAAGCCGCAGACTCCCTGAAAATCGGAAGTCTGCCCTACCCGCCATCCATCGTCGCGCTACGGCCTCTCGCCTCGTAAGCGCCGCCGCTCTGCGCAACCCGTTATTAACTGATCTGCGCCCTTCCATTTTTATAGGCGAGTAATATAATAGACATAGTTATGCGAATTTCGAACAAAGGACTTTATGCGCTCGAGGCCTTGGCGCTGCTGGCCAGGAATTATCCGGGGCGCGTGCTGCGCATTCATGAAATTGCCAGCTCGGAGGATATCCCCGAGAAATTTCTGGAGCTCATTCTGCTCGATTTGAAGAGAGCCCGGTTGGTGGAAAGCCTGCGGGGCGCCAAAGGCGGGTACAAGCTGAAGCGCGCGCCTTCGAAAATTTTCCTGGGCGAGGTCATTCGCACCATCGACGGCCCGCTGGCCCCGTTTGGAGACGCCGAGTCCTTGCGGAGGCTTATCGCCAAAGACAAGAAGCATCGCTTGCTCTATCAGATCTTTCTGGACGTCCGCAACGCCGCCGCCGGGATCCTGGATCACACGTCGCTGGCTAACCTTGCGGGTCGTCCGCCGAAGTGAATGCTGTTTTGGCACGGAGTCTTGACCGGGCCAGGCAAACGGCAATGCAGTCCAACCGGGCAACAGGAATCCACGTACTGCCAATGGACCCTGTATTTGGATTCCCGCTGACGCGGGAATGACCGTCTCCCTAACACGCGACGCCTGAAAAGTGTTTGCTGAAAAGACAAAATTGCAAGCTCGCAACACCGGGACCTAATTTTCAAGTGGACTTTGAAGCCCGGTCCTCTTTCTACGGCATGGACGTGGCATGGAACTGAGCAAAGCAGCCATCGGATTTGTGGTTGGAATATTGGTGGGCCTCACCGGCATGGGCGGTGGCGCCGTCATGACGCCGCTCTTGATTTTGCTGGGGTGGGCACGGCCTGCCGTCGCCGTGGGAACGGACCTCGTCTGGGGAACGCTGACCAAGCTGGTGGGCGCCTCCGTGCACTACCGCCAGAAGACAGTGGACCTGAGCCTGGTCAAGTGGCTGGCCATGGGGAGTGTTCCTGGCGCGTTGTTGGGAATCCTCTTGCTGAGTTCCCTGCGGCGCCTCGGTGTTGATGCGATAGACCGCTTTGTAGGCCGGACGCTCGGCTTCACCCTCATCTGCGTAGCCTGCGTCCTGTTGTACCGCTCCTTCCGAAAGGATCCGGGAAGACTTTCTTCACGATCCGCCTCCCCGGAAGATTTCAGCGGGGACTTGTGGCTCACTCCGGCCATGGCGGCGGTGGTGGGATTTCTGGTCAGCCTCACGTCGGTGGGGAGTGGAAGTCTGATTGTTCCCTGCCTTCTCATCCTCTATCCCGCCATCCCCTTGAAGCGGATCGTTGGCTCGGACATCTTCCACGGACTGATCCTGGGGTGCGTGGCCGCCTTCGGCCATCTGGAGCTCGGCAATATCAACCGCTCCCTGCTGCTCGGCTTGTGGGCCGGGTCCATCCCGGGAGTCTGGATCGGCAGCAAATTGACGACGCTATTCCCCGACCGGCTTCTGCGGCCAGCGCTCGCCGTCACTCTTCTCCTGCTCGGCTTCAAGTTGATTTGAAGCCAGCAATGCCGCCATCAAATCAGCGTCGCCGTGGTAAACTCCGTGTTACCCGATAGGAGGCCACGTTGAAAACCCGCCTGATGCTGATGATGTTCGTCCTGAGCGTCCCGCTTCTTGCCCAGCAGCCGGTCATCCCCGTTATCCGTTACGAGTCGGTTCCGAACCTGCTCAAGCTTCCTGCGCATCTCTATTTGGGCGAGGTGGCAGGGGTGGCGGTGAATTCGAAAGGCCACATCTTCGTCTACAGCCGGGGCGGCCACACTCAACTTCTGGAGTTCGATCCCGAAGGGAACTTCATTCGCACCATCGGCGATGGCCTTTACGGTTTTGTGTTCGCTCACAGCGTACGAATCGACAAGGATGACAACCTCTGGTGCGTCGATGAGGGCTCGAACATGGTCATCGAGTTCAACCCTGAAGGGCGGGTGGTGATGGTTCTCGGCAGGAGGCCGGAACCGGTCGAGCATCTGCTTCCCGGGCAGCCCGAACCGCCGCGGCCGGATTGGATGTTCAACCGGCCCACCGACGTCGCGTGGGACGTGGCAGGAGATATTTTCGTCAGCGATGGCTACGTCAACTCCCGCGTGGTGAAATACGATAAAGATGGCGACTGGCTGAAGTCTTGGGGCAAGCGGGGAGCGGCTCCTGGCGAGTTTCACACGCCACACTCCATCGTGGTGGATGCGAACGGCAATGTCTACGTGGGCGACCGCGAAAACCGGCGGGTTCAGGTGTTCGATACGGACGGGAATTTTTTGAAGCAATGGACCAACGTTGGAGCGCCCTGGGCGCTGTGCATCACGCCAGAGCGTCATCAAGTCATCTACAGTTCGGATTCCGTGCCTGGCCGGATTTACAAGCTCGACCTGAATGGCACCATTCTTGGAGCGTTCGGAAAGGCCGGCAAACCCATGGGCCAGTTCGGCTGGGTCCACGAAATGGCGTGCCCGTCTGAGAATGTTCTATATGTGGCGGAGCTCCTGAACTGGCGCGTTCAGAAATTGATACTGCGTCCGAACCGCTAGCAGGCTGTGGAAA
>JBOGKI010000528.1:0-3620 GCA_050745605.1 Terriglobia bacterium
CAGCGCGCGATTGATCGTGCTTTGTACGCTTAGTGCGACTTCACGGCTGATGCGCAGATGCCGGTCCAGCGGCGACAGTTCCACCAGCAATTCAACGCAAGCCGCTTCACCAGACAAAGGTGAGACCGTGCAGTCTGCCGTGACGCCATGACGGGCGTCCGGGCTGCCAATCATCAGACGCAGCTCGCGCTGGGTGACCGTCTCCCGGCTCAGCAGCACCCGTCTCAAAATGGCTGAAAGGTCCCCAACATCCGGCAGACTGTTGGCGAGGGGTTTGCCGTGGCAGTGTTGGGCATCCAGCTCCAGCAGGGATTCCGCGCTCGGGTTCAGGTAACGCAGACAGAGCGAAGCGTCCAGCCAGAGGATGCCTGTGGTCTGGTTCTCCAACAGCAAAGGGTACAATTCGGAGTAGTCGAGATTCCACATTTGCACCATTGTAGTGCAAACGCACTTTATAGGGGCGGTTTTGGCCCTAGAATAGTCTTTTGTTTGACGTAAAAGGTAACCGGCCCGGCTGACATGGATGCACCATTTGCCGCGTTCAGGGTAGCGGAAGCGGTGTGCTCGCCACGCGGGATATTCTTGAAGGTAACAGATGTAGCCTGCGTAGGCCCAAGACTCTGGCTGTCCAGATGGTAGGTAATGGTATCGCCGGATTTCAGCTCGGGGGACACATTCACGGAAACCGTGACCTCATCTGTGTACCAGAGACTGGCTTGGCTGCCGGGTGAGGCGATTGTGAACTGGGTGTAGCTGGCTGCCGGTGCGGCAGGCGGCAGCGGTGGAGGTGCGGGCATGCCGGACGTGGACGGCGGGGCATAGGTTTGCGTCTTGGGCAACCGCACCTTCTCGGCGCCCGGGTGCGGATGATCGCTGTAATGCACGTTTCCCTGGTCGTCCACCCATTTATAAACGCTTTGTGCCTGGGCAAATCCGACGACCAGAGCCAAGGCCAGAAGAACTGCCAGTGTCAGTTTGTGCATGCCCGAAGCCTATCTGCATTGCCATGAACGGGCAAGTATTCGACTTTACAGAACAAGAAGCGGTTTTATAACTACTTGTTGACGCCCGGCTGAGATGCGAGCGACACCCTTTCCGCAAGCTTGGAGAACGCGCATTTCACCGCTTGCAAATATGGACTGGACGGTCTAGTCTAGATGCTTGGATTCAGTCTAAACAGCCCCATGTTTCAGGTAACCAGGAGTTCGGAATAATACGGACCATTCTGAACTCTTTAATGTGATTCACCGGTCCCAACAGCGCACCTCCCCAGTGCGCTGTCCCGGCCCCGTCCTCCCTTTCGGGGCCGGCCGGGCGTCTCCCCAAGCGCCCGGAAGCTTGCCGGCGTACCGATTTCCCATCCCCGGCACGCCGGCTTTTTTATGCCGCTCGCTTTTCTGTACGTGCTGCGCGGAATGCGGGTATCGGGACATGCGGTTTCGGAGACCCGCTTCCACAAAACCTTCGACGGTTACAGGCTGAAGTACATATCGAACTCCACCGGATGGGTGGTCATGCGCAGGCGTGTGACTTCCTGCATCTTGAGACCGATGTAAGCGTCAATCACATCGTCCGTGAATACACCGCCCGCTTTCAGGAAACCGCGATCCTTGTCCAGATGTTCCAGCGCCATATCCAGCGAGTAACACACCTGCGGGATGTTCTTCTCCTCTTCCGGCGGCAGGTTGTAGAGATCCTTGTCCATGGCTTCACCCGGATGAATCTTGTTCTGGATGCCATCGAGGCCCGCCAGCATCATGGCGCTGAACGCAAAGTAGGGATTGGCGGTGGCATCCGGGAAACGCACTTCGATGCGCCTCTTCTTGGGACTCGAGACATATGGAATGCGGATGGAGGCAGAACGATTACGAGCCGAGTAGGCCAGCATCACCGGCGCTTCGAAATGCGGCACCAGGCGCTTGTAGCTGTTGGTGCTGGCGTTGGTGAACGCGTTCAAGGCGCGGGCGTGCTTGATGAGACCGCCGATGTAGTACAGCGCCAGCTCTGACAAGCCGCCGTAAAGATTGCCACTGAACAGGTTCTTGCCGTCCTTGGCCATGGACTGGTGCACATGCATGCCGCTGCCGTTGTCACCCACCAAGGGTTTCGGCATGAAGGTGGCGGTTTTGCCATAGGCCTGAGCCACGTTCATGACCACATACTTGAGGGTCTGCACCTCGTCGGCTTTCTTGATGAGCGTGCCGAAGGCCACGCCAATCTCGCACTGGCCAGCGGTGGCGACTTCGTGATGATGCACTTCGGTCTTCAGGCCCAGCTCTTCCAGGGTCAGGCACATGGCGGAACGGATGTCCTGCAGCGCGTCCACCGGCGGCACCGGAAAATAACCGCCCTTTATGCCGGGACGGTGGCCGATGTTGCCGCCCTCATACACCCGCTCGGAGTTCCAGCCGGCTTCTTTGGAATCAATCTTGTAGAACGAGCCGCTGATGTCCGAACCCCAGCGGATGTCGTCGAAGATGAAGAACTCGTTCTCGGGGCCGAAATAGGCGCTGTCGGCGATGCCGGTGGATTTGAGATAGGCTTCGGCGCGTTTGGCCAAGGAACGCGGATCGCGGCCGTATCCCTGCATGGTGGTGGGCTCGATTACATCGCAACGCAGATTGACCGTGGGTTCCTCGAAAAATGGATCTACAACCGCCGTGGCGGGATCCGGCATGAGGATCATGTCGGACTCATTGATGCCCTTCCAACCGGCGATGGAGGAGCCGTCAAACATCTTGCCCTCCTCGAACAATTCCTCGTCCACGCTGTGCGCCGGCGCGCTCACGTGCTGCTCCTTGCCACGGCTGTCGGTAAATCGGAAATCCACGAACTTCACGCCTTCCTTGGTGATCAAATCCAATACATCTTTGGCGGTCTTGGTAGCCATGGGAAAACTCCGCAGTGGGGGGAAATTGACGTAATACGTTGCAAAACGCGTGCCAGGTTGGAATCCTTATTCTGAGGCACCTTGATGAGCTGTATTTTGCTCAAATCCGGCTCATCTGCACCATATTGGTGCATGTAAGCACCAATATAGGCCGCTGATGCTTGTGCAAGCCGGTCCATGAAGAGGCTATACTTTGCGGCCTTTGTGCCGGGACGCCAGCCGTTATCCTACAAAAATGAGCGCCAGAACCCCCGCGACTTTCCAAGACCTGATCCTCGCAATGCAGCAATACTGGGCCCACCAGGGCTGTATCCTGCTGATGCCCCTCGATATGGAAGTGGGCGCGGGCACCTTCCACCCGGCCACCTTCCTGCGGGCCATTGGCCCCGAGCCCTGGAGCGCGGCCTACGTGCAACCCAGCCGCCGGCCCACCGACGGCCGCTACGGCGAGAACCCGAACCGTCTGCAGCACTACTACCAGTTCCAGGTCATCATCAAACCCTCGCCGGATGATTTTCAGGATCTGTATCTGGGCTCTCTCAAAGCGCTGGGCATTGATCCGTTAGTACATGATATCCGCTTCGTGGAAGACAACTGGGAATCGCCCACGCTCGGCGCCTGGGGACTCGGCTGGGAAGTGTGGCTGAACGGCATGGAAGTAAGCCAGTTCACTTATTTTCAGCAGGTGGGCGGCCTCGAATGCCGGCCAGTGTCGGGCGAGATCACGTAC
>JBOGKI010000529.1:0-3619 GCA_050745605.1 Terriglobia bacterium
AATCTCCGCCGATTCCCATGCACCGAGCGTGACGGATCGCCTTATGTCGTCCATTTCCCTGTCCATCTGACGCGATGTTACGCAGGAAGTTAGGCGAAGGGTCTGCGTGACAACAGCTTCTGTAGCGGCGGTCGGAGCTTGCCCTGGAAGGGACCGCCGGTGTTGACCTCTAAAGTTCTTCGGCGCTCACAGAGCGCCGCTACAGCAAGGCGCCATTCATCACGCCCCGGGCCTTGCCGCGACTTCATAGGCTTCCATCCAGGGGACAGCCGGAGGCATAACTTCCGCCTGCTCCAGGAAGTTGCGGTGCCAAAGCTCAAAGATCAAAAGCGCCCACAACGTCGCCGTGTGATCGCGATAGCTTTCAAGGTGCTCATCGATCACCGCCCTTATGGCGCGTGGATCAAAATAGCCTCGCTGCACGGCGCGCGGCTCCAGAAGCAGGCGCAGCAAGTCTTCCTTGAATTCTTTTCTCAACCAGTGTACCAGAGGCAGCGCGAAACCCTGCTTGGGCCGGTAAAGCACATCGGCCGGCACACCCACGCGCTCCGCCAGCTTTTTGAAGATGTATTTTTTTTCACCGTTTCTTAGTTTCCAGGAGACCGGAAGGCTGGTGACATACTCCACAAATACGTGATCGAGAATAGGCACGCGCGCCTCGAGCGAGCTGGCCATGCTCATGCGATCGACCTTGGTCAGGATGTCCGCCACCAGGTAGGTCTTGGTGTCGAGGTAGAGGAGACGGCTCAGGGGGTCGTGGGCGGGAGCATTCGTCAGGTAGTCCCGGAATCTCGCGGCGGGATCGCCGTAATGCCGGGCCGCCTCCCGGAACTGGCTGGAAAACAGGTTACTCTCGCGATGATCGACCGGCAGGACGGAGATGCTATCCAGATATCGCTCCGGTGGCGGGAGCGACACGTTGTAAAGGAACTTTCGGCCTCGAAACCGACCCGGAAGCCGTGGATAGACGTGATTTCGATAAGCTCTCCCCGCCCAGCGGGGAACCATTCTGGAGGCCTGTCGCCGGAGATGAACCGAGTACCGATCATATCCAGCGAAGAGTTCATCGCCACCGTCCCCGGACAGAGCCACCGTCACATGCTGGCGCGCCAGGCGGGAGACATGATAAGTGGGGATCATCGACGAATCGGCGAACGGCTCTTCCAGGCCATGCGTCAGAGCCTCCAAGGTTCCGGAAATATCCGGTTCCACGATCAGCTCATGATGCTCAGTGTGGAACCGCTCAGCCACACGGCGGGCATACGCGCTCTCATTAAAGTCCTGCTTGGAAAAGCCGATGGAAAAGGTCTTGACGGGCCGGGAGCTGGCGCGCGCCATCAGCGCGACCACGACCGAGGAATCCACTCCGCCACTCAGCAAGGCCCCGAGCGGCACGTCGCTGATCAGGCGGATGCGCACGGCTTCCGCCAGCCGTTCTTCCAGCTCCTCGAGGCACTCTTCCTCACTGCGGGGCGTGTGCGCGCCGTACGGGGGAAGATCCCAATAGCGGTCCAACCGCAGTTTGCCGCCAGCCAGCTCGATCACATGGCCCGGAGGAAGCTTATGGATGGATTTGAATGCCGTCTCGGGATCAGGAATATAGCCGTAGCAGAAGTACGCAAGGAGGGCTTGCGGATCGACCTCCTTCAACTCCGGCGCCGCGGCCAGAATGGCTTTGATTTCCGAGCCGAAATAGAGGGTTCCGTTCACGAAAGCGTAATGCAGCGGCTTGATGCCGAGCCGGTCGCGGGCGAGAAACAGGCGGCGATGTTCCAGGTCATAGACCGCGAACGCAAACATGCCCCGAAGCTTTTTTACGCAATCCGCCCCGTGGTCCTCAAAAAGATGGGCGATCACCTCGGTATCGGTGTTGGTATAAAAACGGTGGCCGCGCTCTTCGAGTTCCTGGCGAAGCCCGGGGAAGTTGTAGATTTCGCCGTTGAACACCACCCAGATGGTCCGGTCTTCGTTATGGATGGGCTGGTGGCCGCCGGCCAGGTCAATGATGCTCAGGCGGCGCATTCCAAGCCCGACCGGACCTTGGGTGAAGATACCTTCATCATCGGGGCCACGATGGATGATGGTCTGGCACATGCGGTGGACCGTCATCGTGTCCACGTGGGCATCGGGATGGGTTTGAAAAATGCCGGCTATGCCACACATGCTGAGTACCGGTATTGCCGCTGAGTCTGCGACGGAAGGGCAGGGTTTTAACCCTGCCGTTGACGCGATCTTCTTCTTAATCCTCCATCCGACGCCTGGAACAGGTTGCGGCGACGGCCTGTTCCAGGCGCCGGATGGCAGAGGCGGTAGCAACGCTCGTCACGGCGGGGTTAAAACCCCGCCCTTCCGTCTTCGTCTGACGGAAAACTCAGGTTAATTCTCCCGGCTCGGTCCGTGTTCGGCGAGGCCGGTTTGCCGCCGGCATCAGCCCGCCCGGAAGCAAGCCTTCAAGTGGTCCAAACGGCTTTGGGTTTCGCCGGCGCCGCCGGGATTTGGAGCCGCACTGCTCCGGGATGGTGGCGCGTGTCCTGCGATTCCTCGACCGGCGCGGCGCCCCAGGACGCAATCCGATACAGAGCTGTCGCGTATGCAAACAGAAAGTACACGAAGAAGTGGTATGCCACAGGATAAAAGAACGAAACAAAAGCAAAAACCACCAGGTTGATACGAACCGCGGTGGTGAACATGGCGAGCTCGGAACGCTCCGACGCGCCTTGCCGGGCCGCCCGAACGTTGCGAAAGGCCCGGTAGAAGATCATCAGGAATACAATTAAAGCTGGTATTCCCGCCTCCGCGCTCCACTCGGTATAAACGTCGTGAGTTTCATGCCAGCTTCCGCTGATCACCTGGAAATTACCCGGCCCGATCCCGAATAGCGGGTGCTCCAGCGAGACCTGAAGACTTCTATCGAGCAACTCTTTTCTCGCCTGGGCAGATGCATAAGCACTTGCAACCTCCTCGTTGGGATTGAACGTAGCTCGCACCCTTTGCATCGCCAATTTGCCAGCTACGGGCAGCATGATGACCGTAGCGACGAACGCAAAGGCGACGAGCAGAACACGCCGCTGCCGCACTCCAAATCCCCAAACACACCCGCCCGCCGCGATGAGCACGCCCACCAAGCCGCCGCGGGAGGCGGTCAGCAGTAACGCCACCACCATCACCAGCATGATCAGGGCCCAGATGCTTTTCCGAATGGGGTTTCGGGCCCGGAGCATGAATACAAAACAGAAAGGAAAAGTCAGGTTGATGGCCAGCGCCAGATCATTGGGATTCGTATAGATGCCATTGAGGACTCCTCCCAGCCGGCCGTCCACCTGGTGTCTCTTGATAACCGACATAATGACGACCAGTCCGGCACAGGCAGACTGAAGGAAGATGAGCCGTTTCAAGCGATCCATGGTCGTCACACAAAGAGCCATGACCAGGACGATCACGGCGACCTTGGCAAAGTCCTCGGTTTGTTGGACCGCCCCGCCTTTCCACACAGGCGATAAGAGCGAAGAAATACCCATCAGGCCTATCAGAACGCCCAGATACATAACCTCCCTGGGAACGCCTCCCTTGATCTGTCCAAGAGAAAGGACTAATGCCAACAATGCGCAAACTCCGACGA
>JBOGKI010000530.1:0-3601 GCA_050745605.1 Terriglobia bacterium
AGCCGAAAGTGTGCAGCTTTTGCAGCCATTGACACTCCTGCACGTCACTCTTCCGTCCCGGCAGCGTCTTGGTGTAACGGGCATTCACCACCTGAACCTGGAAGCCGTAGCTGTCCAACACTTCGTAGAGGGCCACCCAGTAGACTCCGGTGGCCTGCATCACCACCGTCTCAATCCGGCAGGCTTGCAGCCATTGCGCCAGGCGGTGCAGGTCAGCGGTGAAACTGCCGAAGGTCTGCACCGGCTGAGGATCGCGCCCCACCGGCACCGCCACGTAGTGCTCGGCACTGCCCACATCAATCCCGGCCGCATGGTGATGGATGGCTTCCAGCCCGGTCTCCCAATCCACCTTCTGACGCGCCTTGTTTCTCGACTTGCGCAACTTTGGCATAGGCTAACCTCGCATCGTGAAATGCGACGGGGCTCGGCCCGGTGGCGGGATTCAAAGGACTCTCTGCAACGGGGTCGAGCTCGCCGCATGCGCGGCCAGCTGCCACCAAATCATGGGCCGCTCAGGCACCGGAACCAAGCTCAGAAACGGGCACGAAGGCGCCAACTCAGCGTCGGTCATAGCTTGCCGAACCACGTCCTCACCAGCATCGCACGGGTTCGTGCACCCCCCAAGGCTCGGACCGAGTTTCTGCCAATTATGGGCAGCCGCAAGGCTGTGAACGCTCAGAATGACAGGCGAAGGGCTCTGCATGACACGGCGAGGGGAGTTACCCAGAGGGTGACTATCACGAACGTGTGGGCCTGCTTCCAGCGGCTGCTTGACCTACCCGCTGAGAATGACGGCGAAGGGCTCAGAATGACACGGCGAGGGGAGTTACCCAGAGGGTGACTATCACGAACGTGTGGGCCTGCTTCCAGCGGCTGCTTGACCTACCCGCTGAGATGATCGACTGGTCGGGTAGGCGCGGCGCGAGCAACGGGTAACCTATGCGAGCGCCCGGGCCAGATCAGAGCCTTGTGAAACCGTCCCCACTCCACTCTTCCGAGCCGACGCCGTTATGGACGAAGAAGAGGCCGGTTGGGTCGTATTTCCTTTTTATCGCAGCAAGGCGCCGGTAATTGCCGCCCCAATATGAGTGCTGCCATGCGCTCTCGAAGAAGTTACTCTCGCTCACGTACGATCCCCCGTTCGGCACGATAGCGCGGAGTTCATTCATGCATCGATGAACCTCACGAGCACTCTTTCGGCCAGCGATACCGTCCGGCTCGTGGCCGGGTATCCCCGGATATGCGGGCCCCTGGCCGTCGGCTGCGATCGCCAAAGCGAAGGCGGTCAGCACGGCTGGATTCATTGCGGTATCGTTCGCCCCGGCGATCGCGTCGGGTGGCGCTCCGGCCAGCCCCTTGTTGAAGTGTAGTTCGACGCCTGAATGCCGGGAGCTTGCGAACAAAGCATCAGCAAGACGCTCCTGCGCGTTTTCCTCGAGCAGCGACGCGGGGAGCCACAGCGACTCGAAGCCCCAGATGAACCAGGCGACTTGTCCCGCGTCTCCCTTCCACCACGCATTATTGGGTCCCGCGCCAGGCCGAAGGTCGATGTCGAAAGCAGGCTGCCAGTGCAAGTGTCCGAGGACATCATCCAACCATCCGATTAGGCGATTGCCGTTTGGATTGGGAAAAGCGATTTCAGGCCAATGCTCTTTCCACCATTGCACGTCCCACATGCCTCGCGCCGGCATGCTTGCGATTGTCGGCCGCCCTTCAAGCGAATATGCGCGCGGCGAACGCGCCACCCAGTCCAGAAACGGCTGCCAGACCTTTTTCGCCTGCCCAGTGTCCAACCCCTGAGAGGCCATGCTGATGACGAGTGAGTTCTCCGGATTCACGTGAGCCTGCTCTCCCCAATGGTCGTTGAAGAGATGCTCGTAGTAGAAGCTGACGAACTCACGGATCAGGCGCCGATAGGCATCATCCGACGCCGCTTTGATTGTGAAGTTGGCGCCGCCAAAGAACTCGGGAAGATCGTGAGTACGCAATGTTAACTTACTCACCATCCCATAGCTCCCGCCTCCGCCGCCTTTCAGCGCCCAGAAGAGATCGGGATTCGTGCATGCGTTGGCGATGCGAATCTTGCCGTCAGCGGTGACCACTTCGGCTTCCAGCAAACCTCCTGCGGCAAGGCCGTAATGCTTCGAGAAACTCCCAAAGCCACCACTTTGAATCAGACCCGCCACGCCTACTGTCGTGCATCCGCCACCCTGAACATATTTCCCGCCCTTGGTGGTAACCGCGTCGTATGCCTGCATCCAGATCGTTCCTGCGCCCACGGTGACGGCGGGCTGCGGCGGGTGAATGTGTTCGCATCCCTGCGGAACGAATGCCGTGTGCATCGTGACCCCATTCATGTGCCGGGTCCAAACTAGCAGCGAGTCGGGCGCGTTCGAGGTACCCTGGTAGCTGTGGCCGCCGCCTTTCACGACAAGGCGGAGATCGTTTTCGCGGGCGAAGTTCACGGCCGCCGCGATGTCATCGGCATTTCTTGCTGCGACCGCATACACGCTCGGCTTGGTCGCCCACGCGTCAACCCAGCCCAAGGTTTGCGTGAGGCCCGGGCGGTCGCCAATGTAGTAAGGATTTCGCAGATTCTCGAAGAGGTTCTTGCAGCCAGGGCTTCCCGGCGCGGTGGTGCACGCAGCCAGCGGAAAGTCCACTGCAATTAACTTTCCTCCAACCGCGTCGTTGAGCCGCGTCCACGCTCCTTTTGATGGCCAGCCCGCGTCGGACGGGCGTCGCCGTCGGAACCTGGCCCTTGCCAACAGTTGACGTGACGACGCCGGCAAGAGTGCCGCTGATCCGGATGCTTTCAAGAATGCTCTTCTGTTCATATTGTCAGTGTCCGACTTTTCGAATCGCGGGCAGCGCAGCCCATTGGCCGCAACCAAGACCGCTCCCATGCTGAGCGCTGTCATTCCCGCGAAAGCGGGAATGACTGTCTCCTAACCCAGGGGCGTCTGAAAGATGTTTGTTAAAAGACAAGAGATTACGACCTTGCCATGCAGAATCTAGCTGCTCGTCAACTCTAGGGGGCTTCGTCAGTTCCAGTCCACGAGCAGCACAATTTGAAAGGCACAAACTCTGCACGGCCCGCTCATGGTAGTGCGACCGTCTCGGCCGCAGAAACAATGACTGCGGGCGGGGAAGCCCCACACTAGCCCCTTTGACGTGGATTTTCCAAAGGGGTTCGAATGAAGGTGACATGCTCGCGCTCAGGGTTCAGCGGTAGTGGGATCGATGACTGTCTTGATCTCCGCAATTCGGTTGGCCGGGAAGCCGCCCTGGGCGGCATGCTCGCGCACCAAGTCTGCGCTGGGCGCGATGTAGACGCAATAAAGCTTGTCATTCGTGACGGAGCTCTCGAGCCACTGAATCTGGGGACCGAGGCCGCGCAGCACGTTGCACGACTTCTGCGAAATGCTGCGCAGCTCGTCGGGCGATAGCTTGTCGAGTCCGGGAATCTCGCGTTCAATCAGATATTTGGGCATTGGCCGGTTCCTCCGTTATCTCAGCCGGAATTCACTTTTTGGCGCTCCGATGCCTGAGAGTATACACGCCGTTTGTCCCGAAGCGAGCCCTTTCGGTGCGTTTCCCC
>JBOGKI010000531.1:0-3601 GCA_050745605.1 Terriglobia bacterium
CCTGGGGACCATACATCTCGCCATTTCAAGATCCAGGCCGCGAGTTCTGGCCAGATCTAATCGCGTCCCTTCCCGGTTTTGTCTGGATCGCGGAGGTTTACTGGGATATGGAATGGCAACTTCAACGGATGGGTTTCCAGTTCACTTACGATAAGCGCCTGTATGACCGGCTTCGTTCCTCCCGCCCGCAGGAAATCCTGGCTCATCTGCGCGCCGATCTTTCCTACCAGACTCACTTGGCTCGCTTTCTCGAAAATCATGACGAGGAGAGAAGCGCCGCCGTTTTTGCGAATGGAAAACTGCAAGCCGTTGCCACGCTCATCGCGACGCTGCCCGGCCTGCGCTTCTATCATCAAGGGCAGATGGAAGCGCGGAAAATTCACCTGCCGATTCCACTCGCGAGAGCCGCCGAAGAACCCACGGACGCATCGGTCCAGGCGTTCTACGAAAAGCTGCTCGAGATTTCAAACCAGGAAGTCTTCCACGACGGGCATTGGACGCTGCTCGATGTGCGTCCGGCGGGAGATCAAACCGCGGCGAATCTGATTGGCTATCGGTGGGATCGTGATGAAACGGTAGCGCTGGTGGCGGTGAACTTGTCGCCTCAACCCTCGCAGGGCCGCATATTTCCCACGCTCCGAGTCGATCACGCCAAAACCTATAAACTTACCGATCAGATTCGTGGCGTGACCGGCGAACGCATCGGACAGGAAATTGTTGAGAACGGCCTTTACGTCAAGCTCGAAGCCTACGGCTGCCACGTCTTTGACATCAGGCCGCTCTGAGAATTGTCATGAAATGACCTGAGGAAGTAACGAATGATAGTAGCCACGAAACGGCGTTTTTGTGCCGTGGGCTCTTGTCCCGAATTGGCAAAAGCCCGCGCACCAGCGCTGTGCCGTGGCTACACGCTATTCGAAGCGTCCTTCATCCGCGGATGGTCCGTAGATCGCCGGCACCGGTCTGTCGTTCAGCCTCAGATAGACGGTCAACTGCCCGCGGTGATGAGCCAGGTGATTGAACACAGCGTCACGAAGCATGATGTATCGGGGCTGCTCGCTGACCACATGGCCACCGACAACAAACCTCCAGGGTGTCCGCAGATGCTCGTCAGTCGTATTCGCCAGCGCCTGGCGCGCTTTGGCGACAGATTCGTCGAGCGTCTGCACCAGTTCGCGGCTGGTGCGCAGTTCCTGCGCCTTGAACTTAGAGGCCGCGGGCGACGTCATATCCAGCTCGTCCTGGTTCACCATCATGGCGACCCACGACGGCATGGTCGCCACCAGCGCCGCCAGATAGCCGAGCGCCATTGATTTCTCGTGCGGCTTCCAGTCATTGCGCCCCTCCGGTACGCGCTCCAGCACGCGGCGCGTCCCGGCGGCTTCCCGTTCGAGTTCAGCCAAAAACAGATCGGTCATCTTCATGCGACTTCCTGCCGGTTAGGTAAGCGGCCCTTCGAGATTGAGAGTAGCACACGTCGAACCCTGGATTCCCGGGCGCGCCGTTTCCGCCCACCGCCAGCAAGGAGCGCTCACAAACACCTCAAGCGTGGGATATACTCTAACGCGATTGAGATTCTTGCCGGTCATGAACACATCCTACAACCTGATCGCGGGCCGAAGCGTGGAACGCCTCGCGGCTCTCAGCGATGGCATCTTCGCAGTGGCGATGACCTTGCTTGTTCTGGACCTGCACGTCCCGGCGGCTGCGGCCGTTCACAGCGGACACGACCTTTGGCGAGCCCTGGCCGGGCTCTCCCCGCAACTCATCATGTACCTGATGAGCTTCTTGACGCTCGGCATCTTCTGGGTGGGCCAGCAAACTCAACTCAACCACCTGTCCCGTTCCGACCGCAGCCTCTCCTGGATTCACATCGCGTTTCTGTTTGCCGTCACGCTGACACCGTTTTCGACCATGCTGCTGGCGGAGTTCCCCTATTACCGTATCGCCCTTCTCATCTATTGGGGCTACATCCTGCTGCTTGGCGCCCTCCTGCACGGTAGCTGGGGATATGCGACGCGCACGGGCCTCGTCAAGGACGATATCCCGGCCGACGTGCCCGCCGCCATCTGCCGTCGCATCCAGATTGCACAGGCACTCTATGCGTTCGGCGCGTTGCTCTGCGTGTTCAACACGTATTGGAGCATCGGGTTTATCGTTCTCGTGCAGCTCAACTACGCGATCGCGCCGCGCATTCGTTGGCTGTCCCGTTTCTAACCGGCCAGAGCCCGCCCCTACAAAGATCAAGCTGCACCGCTGCAGGGATCGGAATCCATTTGGGCCTCAAGCGTCCTTGTGCTAGGATAAGCGAATAAAAAGCGAAGCGATTCACCACAGGTGATTCATGCCTGGAAGAAAGGCCGAGCCTGAAGGCGGGACCTGAAGTGACGGCGTGATCGAATCGCCGAGGAGAGCGTCAACGTGAACGATATTGCGTTAGCCAAGCTCCGCGATGAGAAGCTCGTGCACGGGCTCTCCGTGAAGAATGCGCTCGACGAGATTGAAAAGCGGTTTAGATCGGACCCGGCACGCGGCGGAGTTACGGCTCTGAAATATCTTCCGGCGCGCACGGCAAGCATTGAGCCCTTTCCGCAGGCGCTCGCGCAGCGGCTGGCGGCGATTCTCCAAAAGCGGGGAATTGAAAGCCTCTATTCGCACCAAGCGCAGGCTTTCCGGTTGGTCTCCGAAGGAAAGAATTTTGTCGTCGTTACGCCGACCGCTTCCGGAAAGACTCTCTGCTACAACCTTCCCATCCTGAATTCGCTGATCGCGGACCCGGCGGGCCGCGCCCTCTATCTTTTCCCCACCAAGTCGCTCGCCCAGGATCAGTTGGTGGAACTCAATCGCTGGACGGAAAAGCTGGGCGATGAAATCCGCACGTTCACCTACGACGGGGACACGCCGCAAGACGCCCGCAAGGCGATCCGCTCGCGCTGCAACCTGGTGATCACCAACCCGGACATGCTCCACACCGGCATTCTTCCTCACCATACGAAGTGGGAGAGGGTGTTTGAGAATCTGCGCTACGTGGTAATCGACGAGCTCCACTATTATCGCGGCGTGCTGGGCAGCCACCTGGCCAACATTCTGCGCCGCCTGAAGCGCATTGCCAGATTCTACGGCAGCCAGCCGCAATTCATTTGCGCTTCGGCCACCATCGCTAACCCGGGCGAGCTTGCCCAGCGCATTCTCGAAGAGGACGTGACGCTGATCGATGAAAACGGCGCACCCTGCGGCGAAAGGTATTTCATCTTCTACAACCCGCCGGTGGTGAATCCGCAATTGGGCATTCGCAGGTCTTACTTGAAGGAGACGCGGCGCCTGGCGCAGATCTTCCTGAAGCGCCATCTTGAAACCATCATTTTTGCCAACAGCCGCCTGGCGACCGAAATTCTGGTGACTTACTTGCGGCAGGATTTTTCTGAGGCCCCAGCGGGCCCAGAGACCATCCGGGGTTATCGCGGCGGTTATCTGCCGAATGAGCGGCGGGAGATTGAGCGCAGCCTGCGCGACGGAAGCCTGCGGGGAGTCGTCGCCACGAATGCTCTGGAACTTGGAATCGATATCGGCAGCCTTGACGTTGCCGTGCTCGCGGGATATC
>JBOGKI010000532.1:0-3600 GCA_050745605.1 Terriglobia bacterium
GCCCGCGGCAAGACGCTTGGATTCGTGGGCCGGCCCGTGAAGGTGAAAACGGACTTTCTCGAGCTCGCCTTCCGTGAGCGCCTGCTGCCGGTGGTGGCCAGCGTGGCTTTGGGACCGCAAGGCGAATACTACAACGTCAACGCCGATGACTTCGCGGCGGCCCTGGCGAAGGCGTTGCGGGCGGACCGGTTGCTTTTCTTGACTGAATCTGGAGGCGTGCTCGACGCGCAGAAGAACCTCCTGCCGGTGGTGAAGACCAAGGATATCCGGCGCCTGATTCAAGATGGCACGGTCCGCAACGGGATGATTCCCAAGCTTCTCTCTTGCGCGCGTCTTCTGGCCGGGAATGTCGGTGAAATTGACATCCTCTCGCCCCAGGCGCCTGACGGATTGCTGCGCATCGTGGCAGGCAAAAGGCTCGCAGGTAAAAAGGTTCAGGGCACCCGGGTGGTAAACGGCTGATGAACTACGAGCAGATCGCGGAGCTTGAAAAGAAGGTTTTGATCCAGACCTACGATCGCCTGCCATTTCTTGCCGCGGGCGGAGAGGGATGTTACCTCATCGATGACCGCGACCGGAAGTATCTGGATTTTCTTGGCGGCTTGGCGGTGAATTCCCTGGGTTACGCGCATCCGGAGTTGATGGCGGTGCTGCGGGACGACAGTCAAACCTTGCTGCACGTTTCAAACCTGATCTATCACCCCTATCAGGCTTTGGTAGCGGAGAAGCTGGCTAGCTGGTCGGGCCTGGACCGCGTGTTCTTCGGCAACTCCGGCACGGAAGTCACGGAAGGCGCTATCAAGCTGGCCCGCGCTTGCGCCCGCCAGCACCAGCACGAGGGTCGGCACGAAATCCTGGCCGTAGAGAATTCTTTCCACGGTCGGACGCTCGGAGCGCTGGCTGCGACATGGCCTGAAAAATATCGCAAACCCTTCGAACCGCTCGTGCCCGGAACCCGATTTGTGCGCCTGAATGACGTGAAGCATCTCCGCGAATGCTTTACGCCGCAGGTCGCGGGGTTGCTGGTGGAGACGATCCAGGGCGAAGGCGGAATCGTGAAAATTAGCGAGGAATTCCTGAAGACCGCGGCATCCCTGGCGCGCCAGAACGACGCGCTGCTGATTGCAGATGAAATCCAGTGCGGGCTCGGCCGAACCGGAAGGTTCTTTGCCTATCAGAAGTATGGTCTGAAGCCGGACGTGGTCCTGGTGGCGAAGCCTCTGGGCGGGGGTCTGCCGTTGGCGGCCATCATCGCCCGGGAGGAAGCGGCCCAGGCATTTTCGCCCGGTATGCACGGCACCACTTTTGGCGGTGGCCCGTTGCAATGCCGGCTGGCGCTGAAAGTGCTGCAGATCATCGAAGGGCCTGGCTTCCTCGAGCAGGTGCGCGACACCGGCGCGTATTTTCAGAGTCGCTTGGAATCGTTGCGGCGCGAATTTCCCGCCCTGATCCGCGAGGTGAGGGGCGAGGGCCTGATGGTGGCCGCGGAGTTGATCGTACCCGGCAAGAGTGTGGTGCAACAAGCGCTTCAGGCCGGCGTCATCATCAATTGCACGCAGGAAACGGTTTTACGTTTTCTCCCGCCACTAATCGTTGAGAAGCGGCAGGTGGATGACCTGATCGCCGTCTTACACGGCATTTTTGCAGGATTGTTGACCCCTCAGGAGGCGCACCCATGACACCGGCGATGGCTCACCTTGAAGTTCCGGAAAAGCTGAGCGTTTCAGATCTGATTGCTGAACGCGACCTGTCTCGCCAGGACCTCGATCTGATTTTCAACCTGGCGGCGCGCGTGAAAAGCTCGCCGGCGTCCTACGCCCGAGCTTTGCAGGGAAAACAGCTTGCTCTGCTTTTTGAGAAACCTTCGCTTCGCACTCGCGTCACGTTCGAGGTGGGCATGACCAGCATGGGCGGGTTCGCTGTCATCCTGGATCATTCCAAGCCGCGCCTGGGCGAGCGCGAGAGTGTGCGCGACGTGGCGCGCAATCTGGAACGCTGGGTGAACGGCATGGTGGCCCGGACCTTCTCGCAAGCGACCGTCGAAGAACTTGCGGAAGTCGCTTCCGTCCCCGTCATCAACGGCCTCACCGACCGGTTCCATCCCTGTCAGGCTCTCGCCGACTTCTTCACTCTTGAGGAAAAATTCGGAAAGCTGCGCGGCTGCGAAATGGCCTTCATTGGCGACGGCAACAACATGGCTCATTCGCTGATGATGGTGGCGGCGAAGCTGGGCGTCTCGATCCGCATCGCCACGCCCCCCGGATATGAACCCCAGGAGGAAATCGTCCGCGAAGCGAAGCGCTGCGCGGCAAAAGCCGGCGCAAAAATCCGCCTGCTGCACAACCCTCTGGAAGCCGCTTCCGGCGCCCACGCGGTCTATACCGATGTGTGGACCAGCATGGGTCAGGAGCATTCGGGCCACTTAAGAGCCCAGGTGTTTGCGCCCTTTCGGGTCACGGAAAGTCTGATGGCGGAAGCGGACCCGGAGGCCGTCTTCATGCACTGTCTGCCCGCCCATCGCGGCGAAGAAGTGATGGAGGCGGTGATCGACTCAGCTCGTTCCATTGTCTTCGATCAAGCGGAAAACCGTCTGCACGTCCAGAAGGCCATTCTCCTGCTATTATTGCAGGGAGGGGTCGAGTAGGAGATTGGGCAGCAGCGCCGGTTGGGATTATTTTGCCCGGAAGCGCGGGTGTTTAGTCCCGGATTTCCGAGTCAACTTTTGCCGATTGATGACAAGCCCTGATTTGTCATCCTAAGCCCTTCGGCTGTCATTGTGAGCGGAGCGAAGAATCTGCGCTTTTCACTTTCAATACGATAGGCAGATGCTTCGCGGAGTTTACCCTGATGGCGCGGGGTTTCTTCGCTTCGCTCACAATGACAGCCCAAAAGACCTTTTCAGCAACCTGTATCCGGAGCAGCTTGCCGGCCAATCACCTGGAGTTGCCTGTGACCGTTCGAAAAGCTCAGCTTCGCGACGTGCCCGCGATTTTCGAGATGATCAGCCACTACGCGGCGGAGAAGATCATGCTGGCGCGCCCCGTGGCGGACCTCTACGAGGCCATTCGAGAATTTTCCGTAGCGGTGGATGAGGACGAAGTCGTGGGTTGCGGCGCTCTGAAGCTTTACAGCCCCGAACTGGCGGAGGTCCGTTCCCTCTGCGTGGCTCCCGGCCTTCAAAAGAAGGGCGTCGGCCGCGGCCTGATGGAAACCCTGCTCGATGAATCCGAGCGGTTCGGTTTGAAGACGGTCTTCGCCCTCACTCTCGCTCCCGATTTCTTCCTAAAGTGCGGCTTCCGCGAGGCCGCTCGCGAGCGTTTCCCCATGAAGATCTGGCGCGACTGTCTCCGCTGCGAACGGTATTTCCGCTGCAAGGAAAGAACGGTTTCCCTCGACCTTGGGGACCGCGTGCGGCTGGCCCGTGAAAAAGCAGAAAACGTAACCGAGGTTTCGGTCTAGTATTACTATGTTAAGTCACTACTGTCCGGTTGTTGAAATAGAGATTTCTGGTAACTCTCTGTGTTTAAATTATGTTAGAAGCCAACGAGCGCAAAATCGACTTCAATCTGCGAGTATGCTTTAGCCATTCCCGACCAAAGA
>JBOGKI010000533.1:0-3599 GCA_050745605.1 Terriglobia bacterium
CAAGAAGTGGGAATGCCCGTTACGGCCGGGTTGAAGCTCCGCCCTTCCCTTCAGGTGTTAAGAAATTCAGACGAGCGGCGTCTGCCCCAATGAAAATCGGGGAGCGCCGAAAAGCCGGCGGTCGCAGACCGCCGCTACAGGCGGGTGGCGCTACACCCCAAACTCCAGAATCGTCCCGGAGCGAAGAAGACCATCGTGCTGGATCGCAAGCGTCTGAAAAACCTGAAGTATCATCTGCTGATCTTCCTCGCCGTGGTCGGCCCCGGCATCATTACGGCCAATGTCGACAACGACGCCGGCGGAATCCTCACCTATTCGCAGGCGGGCGCGACCTACGGGTATTCCCTGCTCTGGACGCTGATCCCGATCACCATTGCCCTCATCGTCGTTCAGGAAATGGTGGCCCGGATGGGAGTGGTGACGGGCAAGGGCCTCGCGGACCTCATCCGCGAGGAGTATGGATTTCGGGCCACATTTATCCTGATGCTGTTCCTGCTGGCCGCGGATCTGGGGAACACCATCTCCGAGTTTGCGGGCCTCGCGGCGGGCATGGGCGTGCTCGGCGTCACCCGCTATGTTGCCGTGCCGCTTGGCGCCTTCCTGGTGTGGGCTTTGGTGGTACGGGGAACCTACCGCCAGGTGGAAAAGGTCTTTCTGGTCGCCTGCCTCTTCTACATCTCGTATCCGCTCTCCTGCTTTCTGGCGCACCCGAAGTGGTCCGCAGCCGTCGAGCGCACATTCATTCCTTCCTTCCATTTCAGCTCCGGGTATCTCATCATAATTCTCGGACTGGTGGGGACCACCATCGCGCCCTGGATGCAGTTCTACTTGCAATCCGCGGTGGTGGAGAAAGGGATCAAAGCGAAGAACTACGGCGAATCGCGCTGGGACGTTATCATCGGCTGCGTCATTACGGACGTGGTAGCCTTCTTCATTATCGTGGCCTGCGCGGCTACCATTTACGTGACCGGCCACGGTAACATTCAGGACGCGGGCGACGCGGCGATGGCGCTGCGTCCGCTGGCTGGCAGAGCGGCCAGCGCGCTGTTTGCCTTCGGCCTTTGCAATGCCGCGCTTTTTTCAGCCAGCATTCTGCCTCTCGCCACCGCTTACTATGTTTGCGAAGGGCTGGGCCTTGAGTCCGGCATCAATAAGCGCGTCCGGGAGGCGCCGACTTTCTACTTGCTGTATACCGGCTTGATTGTGTTCGGGGCACTGGCCGTCATCGTGCTTAAAGCTTCGGCGCAGATTCCCATCATCCTGATCTCACAGGTTATCAATGGCATCCTCCTGCCTTTTGTCCTCATCTTTATGCTGCGCCTGGTGAACCGCAAAGACCTGATGGGTAACTACCGCAACACCGGGCTTTTCAATGGCATTGCCTGGACCACCTGCGTCGTCATGATCGCGCTCACGCTCGTCTGGATCGTCAGCACTTTCTTCCCTAACGATCTCCAACTTTTGCACTTGTAACCTACTAACCCGGATTATTCATGAGGTCTAATTCGAGGACGGGAAGGGCACGGTTCCCCTTACGATCACGATTTACGAACCGGTCGGAATATCTCAAAATTTAGCGCTTGGGGCTCAGTAAGGATTACAGGATCCTCACAACGTGATGAGAAGAACGACTTTGACCAATTCGCCACCTCCCGCCGCCCTGGGTTACGCGATGCCGGCCGAATGGGAACCGCATGAGGCAACGTGGATCGCCTGGCCCCACCACCGCCT
Organism: Terriglobia bacterium; assembly: GCA_050745605.1. GTDB lineage: Bacteria > Acidobacteriota > Terriglobia > UBA7540 > UBA7540 > CALCEB01. Next base: position 1,732 of record JBOGKI010000533.1, read on the forward strand.
GGACTGGCCGGGAAAGTTCGCTCCGATTCGCTGGGTCTACGGCGAGATCGTCAGGAAGTTGGCGCACTCAGAGAAGGTGCATATTCTGGTGGACTCAAAGACGAGCAAGGCTGGGGCGATGCAGGTCCTGACAGCAGTTGGCGCCAACCGATCGGCCATCCAGTTTCACCGCATTCCGACGGACCGCGTCTGGACCCGCGACTACGGACCGGTTTTTCTCCGCCGAAACATCGGAAGAGGTTCAGGCGAGCACGAAGTTGCCATCGTTCGGTTCCGCTTCAATGGCTGGGCCAAATACCGGGATTACAAGCGTGATGATGCCGTGCCGGAGGCGGCGGCTAAGGCCCTCGGCTGTAAGGTGGTGCCGGCACGCGTCGGCCAGCGCGACTTCGTCCTCGAGGGCGGCAGCATTGAGGTGAATGGCGCAGGCGCCGTCATGACGACCGAAGAATGCCTGCTGGATCCACAAGTTCAGACCCGCAACCCAGGACTCACGCGCCAGGATGTTGAAGCCGCTCTTTGTCAAAACCTGGGCGTGAACCACGTCATCTGGCTCGGACGCGGCGTGGCCGGCGATGACACGCATGGCCACATTGACGATTTCTGCCGGTTTGTGGGCGCCGGAACTGCGGTTCTTTGCCATGAGCCAAATCCGGCCGAAGCCAATTACCGCCCGCTTCAGGAGAACCGTGAACGGCTCGAGCCGGTGCGGTTCAAGGATGGCTCGCGCCTTGAGATCGTTGCGCTGCCCATGCCCGGCCCGCTATATTTCAAAGGCCAGAGGGTTCCCGCCAGCTACGCGAACTTCTATATCGCCAATAGCATGGTCCTGGTTCCGACGTTCAACGACCCGCAGGACCGCGCCGCCTTGGGCATTCTGGCGGAGCTTTTCCCCGGTCGCGCCGTCATCGGAATCCATGCAGTGGACTTGGTCTGGGGACTCGGCACGTTCCACTGCCTCACCCAGCAGCAACCGGCGGGCGCTTTGGCACGACCGGATGGTTCCGGATAAGCCGCCGCCGTGGCCCGGGGCATTTGCTGTTTTTGCCGGCGGCTGATCGCTAAAAGCTCGTCGCTATTGGGAACCTCTCGGACGTCCACGCTTCGATATGGAACACTTTCTAACCAGCACCATCCGCCGCTACTACGAGATTGAAGCTCCTGCCACGCCACGGCGCGGCGCGCGCTGTCCCTTATTGATCGGGTTGCATGGCTACCAGGGTAACAAGGACTCGATGATGGCCGTGGCGCGCCGCGTTGCAGCCGGGAAGATGGTCACGATCTCCCTTCAGGCGCCGAATCAGTTTTTCATACGGCACGGCAAGGATGATCTCATTCAGCCAAGGAATTACCCGGTGGGATTTGGCTGGGGTACAAGCTACCGGATGGAGGAAGCGGTCGAGCTTCATCACCAAAACCTCCGGGAATTAATCAGCGTGGCGGCGCGGCGCTTTCACGCGAGCCACAAGAAGGTTTTTCTGATGGGTTTTTCGCAAGCGTGTTCTTACAACTACCGTTTCGTCTTCACCTATCCCCAGGCGATTCTGGGCGTCATCAGTGTGTGCGGCGGCCTGCCGGGCGATTGGGACACCAACCCGCTCTTTCATCCAGCACGGACCCACGTCCTGCACCTTGCGGCAACGCAGGACGAGTGGTATTCGAGGGAGAAGAATCTGGAATTCCGCCGCATGCTGGCGCCGCGCGCCAAATCGCTCGATTTCCGCTTTTACCGTTCTCCACACAAATTTCCGCGTCACGCGATTCCGCACATACGGACGTGGATTGCGAAAATCCTGGCGCAGGGCGGTCAAAGCGCCGGATAGTGTCCTGTCCCAGCTAGTTCTTGACAGTGATCTTGAGGCGCTTCT
>JBOGKI010000534.1:0-3597 GCA_050745605.1 Terriglobia bacterium
ATCTTTCTCCGTATGCGCAAGAGACGTGACCGAATGCAACGCCGGCGAAGGACTCATATAGACACCCTGCTTGAACAGCGCCCGAGCCAGCCGTTGGTAACGCTTCCGGTCCACGTGCGCGCAGAACTCGCGATAGTCGTGGATGGCAGGGCGGTCCGTGAACATGATTTGCAGCATCGGTCCCACGCCTTGCACGATGGCCCGGGTCTTGGTCTCTTCAAACACGCGAAGCAACCCGGAACGAAGACTCTCGCCGATGGCCCAGAGATGCCGGAAGGCGGCGCCGTGGTCGCGGCAAAGCTCCCGCAGGCTGGCGCGCGCCGCGAACAAACCGGCGCGCGAGGCATTCTGCGTCCCGTAGTGCAGGACGCCGCCCCAGGCCAGGGCTTCCATGATTTCGGCGCGGCCGCCAAAAGCCGCAACCGGCAGTCCCGCGCCCAGGGCCTTTCCGAATGTGAGGATGTCCGCATCAGCGCCGTAGTGCTGCTGGCAGCCGCCCGGAGCGATTCGGAATCCCGTGACCGTCTCATCCAAAATCAGCAGGATTCTGTTGTCACGCGTGAGTTGGCGCAACCCCTTCAGATAATCCGCCTCCGGAGGAATGACGCCCATATTGGCCATGATCCCTTCAGTAATCACGGCGGCAATTTGTCCGCGGTGTGTATCGATGGCCCGCTCCACCGCCGCCAGATCGTTCCACGGCACGACGATAGTGTCCTCCAAGGCGCGGCGGTTGAGCCCGGAGCTGTCCGCGATCTTCACCGGATCATGGCGGTGTCCCAGAGAAGCAAGGGGTTGAGGATGAGCGTTTACCATGAAGTCGTCATACCAACCGTGATAGTGGCCTTCGAACTTGATGAACTTGGGCCGGCCGGTGAAGCCGCGCGCCAGACGGATGGCGGCCATGGCCGCCTCGGTGCCGGTGTTCGCAAAGCGAACTCGTTCCACGCCGGGAACCACTTGCTGAATGAGCTCGGCAACCTCAATTTCAATTTCGGTAGCCGCCGCGAAGAGCGTTCCGCCCCTCGCCGCTTCTACCATGGCTTTTACGATCAGCGGGTGAGCATGGCCCAGCGGCAGAGCACCGTAAGCCATCATCCAGTCGATGTAGCGGTTCCCATCGGCGTCGTACAGATGCGCCCCCTCGCCGCGTTCAATGAACAGAGGATAGGAGCCGTAATTCGCCGGGCCGCGCGAGGGAGAACTACCACCTTCGATCAGAACCCGCAGGGCGCGCTGATAAAGCTTCTCCGACTTGGTGGTGTGATAGGACATCTTCTTCATCCATTTCGGATTTTAGATTCGAGTGCAATGTCCAAGAAATGAGTGGACAATTGGCCCGCCCGTAGCGCCGGCATGCTGCCGGCAAAAGCCGCCGGCACGGCGGCGCTACATTGTCCACGCAATTATCGGACGCTACTCTAGATTTTGGCGCTCAATCCACAATCGCAAATCCCGAATCCCAAATCAGCAATGGCTCGCTCTACCGGCTTGCCAGCCCGCCAGTGGTCTCCGCGCCATCGATGGTATAAACCTGTCCGGTGATGAAGGCCGCGTCATCCGAAGCCAGAAAAGCGAAGAGCGCAGCCACCTCCTCCGGTTTTCCATGGCGTCCCAGCGGTATCTTGCGATTCACCGCCTCCAGCATCTCGTCCGTGTATTCGGCGCGTTGCATGGGCGTGAGCACGTAGCCCGGAGCGACCGCGTTCACCCGGACCTTCGGAGCAAGCTCAAGCGCCATCGTCTTGGTCAAGGCGATTACACCGGCTTTGGTGGCGTTGTAATCCGCATAGTAGGGGTAACCGGTCAGGCCATTGGTCGAGGCGGTGTTGAGAATTACCCCACCGCCGTTGGCCATCATGTGCCGGGCCACGGTCTGGGCGACGTAAAAGCTGCCTGTAAGGTTCACGGCAACGGTCTTTTGCCACTCTTCCGGAGTAATGTCCAGAAAGTTATGACGGATGCTGATGCCCGCATTGTTGATCAACACGTTCACTCCGCCCATCATCCACACGGCCTGGCGGAACACCGTCTCCACCAGATTGAGGTCGGCCACGTCGCAGTGCAGAACCCCGGACAAGGCCGGGAGCCGCTCTTCGATGCGGAGGCGCGCCGCCGGATCGCGGTCGAGGACACACACTTTCGCTCCCTCTTCAAGAAACCGGGCGGCGGTTGCCGCTCCAATGCCGCTGGCGCCACCAGTCACCAGAACGCGCTTTCCTTGAAGCCCAAGCATTTGCTATCTCCAGTGTGCGAATCTTCTCGCCGCGCGCCCCGTTGACGTCGGGGATCGAGGCGGCGCGGCCACGACACGCCGTAGTCCCGCCGCAAGGCAACGAGTGCGGATTTGTTGATAACAAATCACATTCAAGCTTCGTTCCCTCAATTTCGCTATAACGCCGATCGGAGTCTGCCCCGGCACGGGCCGGTAACCAGGCGGCCCTTCAGAGCGCAGGCCAACGCAGCGACGTAAGCCCCGGACCTGTATGAATGATGAACCATTTGTTGATAACAAAGCACATTCAAGCTTCGTTCCCTAAATTCCGCTATAACGCCGATCGGAGTCTGCCCCGGCACGGGCCGGTAACCAGGCGGCCCTTCAGAGCACAGGCCAACGCAGCGACGTAAGCTCCGTACCTGCATGATTGATGAACCAATTGTTGACAACAAATGACATTCAAGCTTCGTTCCTTCAATTTGACATAGGCCGTGTGCGTGTTACCTGCGCGACCCAGACATGAACCGGCGATGTCCACCGGTTACGTTCGCACATCCAAGCGGACACGAGGCCTGCCCCCAACCGCGTAGCGCGGGTGTCCTCGCCCGCAACCAAAGTCCACAGCCCAGGGAAAGGCCCACGACGGGAAAAATGCTCGTCGTGGCTACACCTTTTTGACACCCCGTTAGCGATTTAGAAAATCGGCGCTTGGCCACGGGCGTCCAGCATAGCAGATTGCACTGAGACGGAGGAGACGAGTGAGACGAATGAGACTGAAAATTTTAACCCTGTATTTCGTGAGGGTTGCGGACGGGGACGCCCGCCCTGCGGGGTGATTGCGGCCGTGGTGGGAATGAGCCCACAATGTCGGCCCTGCCGCGACCGCCCTTCCGGGCTGGCTTCAAACCCCGCTCACACCCATGCGATCAAGATCCACTCCAAATTTCATAGCGTACTCCCGGAACCGGGCGATCAGCTCCTGGGCCCTCGATTCCGCCTCGGCCGGCGCAAGCCGATCACAATCGTAGCCCAGTGCGTGGCGCAGAATGGCACCGTCTTCCACGCAAAAAACCGCGGAGCCGTCAGGTTCAATTCGTTCAATCCCATCAAAGACGTGCGACCGCTCGTTGATGGCGATGGCCTCGGCCTGCGAAACGCCTTCCATGGGCATGCACTCAACAGAACCCCGGCGAACAATCACCGGATACCCTCCGGGCAGACCGTGAGGAGAGGGAGCGTGCATTCGCGTTTCGCCGTCGGACACCAGAGCCCGGACCAGGCGAATCATGGATCCTGCCGTCATGAAGGAGCGCGCCGGACTCGAGGGTAAAGGATAATTTGCCAGCAGCAAATCACGGGCGTCAATCGCCGCCGTAACA
>JBOGKI010000535.1:0-3590 GCA_050745605.1 Terriglobia bacterium
ACGATGTGGAATCAACAGCGGCGGTCACAGACCGCCGCTACAGAAACCAAACTGACCCACTACCCATTTTTGGGTAGTAGTACAGTTTGAAAAATCGGTGGCGGCGGACGTGGTCAGGCGCTCCAGGGTGACCGATCAGGATGGCTGGACGGCGGGTGGCGCACGGTCGAAAAACACGCAGCGGAGAATGGGGCGGCGTTGAAATCAAATGACTTAATATGGATGGTGTCTACCCCCTACCTGACACCGAGTGATTTTCATGAAGTTTCGCGGGCCGCAGGCCCTAAATGACATACATCGTTTTGTGACGAATGCGATCACGGCATTCGGTCCATCGCCAGAGTCGAACCATCATCCCGATAATAGAATCTCCAACTCGACCAAGGCCAGTCGCCCGGTTGGGCCACCAGGCCGCGCTTCACCGGATTATTGTGCAGGTACGTGAGTTTCTCCAGCCTCTTCTTTTCGCTCCAAACATTGAGATCGTAAAACCGTCTCTGCCAGACCCGGTACCGGAGGTGATGGTGAACGGTGGGAGGAAGGTTCAGACGGCCCAACATCTTCTGCCACAGGAATGCTGGGAGTTTTCCCGTACAGTCTTAACAGCTTGCTGAAGGAGGGTTTGGAGCGTGTCATTCTGAGCGTTTACAGCCTTCGGCTGCCAATCATTGGCAGAAACTCGGCGCGTGGTCAGCGGATCGGGAATGCTGAATTCAAAAGACTTACGCGTCGAGTTACTGCAGAGAGAGCGAAGCGAAGAATCTAAGGCTTTCGTTTCAATACGACAAGCAGATGCTTCGCTACGCTCAGCATGACAGAATCGATTTTTTCAGCAAGCTGTTAGGGATGAACTTACTGGTACGCTCCTTGAGACTTTGCAGAATCTGGGAAGGGTTGGCCAGCTCCGATGGCCAGATCAGAAGGTGAAAATACTCCGGCATCAGTACGTAGCCGATCAGCCGGAATCCGAGATCGGTCCGTACCCCATCCACGTCGCTCACGAACCGTCTCCTGAAACGTTCCGAGTCGAAAAAGCGAGCCCGGCGATACGTGCTTGAAGTCAGGAAAAGAAGATGGTTCAGGCCGTCGTAATGGTGTTGGCGGGTCATTCCGGCATTCTACCCGCACATCGCGGACCGTGGATTCCCGCTTCCGCGGGAATGACAGTGCTTTTGGTTGAGGGCTACTTCGCTATTGAAAATGGACGTGCTTCCCATGATCGCGCCCATGCCAAACAGCGGCACGGATATGCCACCTGCGAACCGCGTACGATTCTCCCGCCGCCGTGACCTGACGCTTTTCCCCAAACAATCTGGTCCGCCCGTGAATTATTTCGTGTATCCTTACGTTGAAGTTGATGGCCAGCGCTTCCAGGCCACCGCGCATTTTGAGTTTCGGCACCTGGGGCTGGCAAGAGGCAATAAGGAGGGGGCGGAAGGCAGCAGGCGGCTCAGCACAAGGCGAGCCGCTGCGCATGCGACAGCCTTCCAATGGTCCGAGGGAGAAACGATGGCAAGTGAGGAGTCAATAGACCGGCGTCATTCCGCCGGCAGTTTGCAATCAACCAGCCGGCATCAAGTTGTAGAGATTGTTGAAAGGAAGGAATACGCCGAGGATTTGTGGTCGATTCGAGTGCATCCCGAGCAAAAGCTCCCCTTTAAGCCCGGGCAGTACGCCACCCTCGGAGTGGAAGGAGAGACGGGATTGGTGGAGCGAGCCTATTCGATCGTCTCCAGTCCCTCCGAGGAGACGATTGAATTCTTCTTCGAGCTGGTTCCGCAGGGCGCTCTGACGCCTTTGCTTTATAAGCTCCAGACCGGCGATGCGATGCTCATGCGCCGCCAAGCCAAAGGACTCTTTGTGCTCGACATGAAGAGCGGCCACCCCAAGCATTTCCTGGTCTGTACGGTGACGGGAGTTGCGCCTTTCGTCAGCATTACGAGACAACTGGCGCTGGATGAGTGTGAGGGAAAACCCGTAAACGTCTCTCTAGTGCTGCTTCAAGCGGCCAGCCGTTCCTGGGAATTTGCCTACCGCGACGAGCTGGAGGACCTCGCCCCGCGCGCCTCATGGTTCCAATATATTCCCTCCGTCAGCAGGCCCTGGGAAGATGCGGCGTGGCAGGGTGAGGTGGGCCGCGCTGAAGATGTACTGCGAAAATATCTGGATTCCCTGAGTCTCAATCCCGCTGAAACCACGGCTTACCTGTGCGGTCATCCCGGCATGATTGAAAATGCCCACGGAATTCTGGCGCGAAGAGGATTCACCAAGGCATCGGTAAAGGAAGAGCAGTACTGGGTGCCAAGCCACAAGCCCGCAGCGACGGTGGCCAGCTAGATCGGCCTTAAAACAGTGAATCAGGAAGCTCAGGCTGAGGTCTGGCCCAGCCATGCCTGCTGCGATTCGACGAGCCCACGGCACCAACAGCGTCGCTACCGCCGGGTTGACGGACTCACGTGCGCACGCGCATGAGCAGGTAGACTCCCCCCAAACCGAATAATATATCCGGCGACCAGGCGGCGATGGCGGGTGGAAGCTGGCTCAAGTTACCCATGGCTTGGAAGAGGCTGGAAGTGGACCAGAAAAGAATGGCGATGAGCAAGCTGAGCGCAATGCCGGAGAGCGCGCCTTTGCGGCCGACCGCGAAAGAAAAGGGAATGCCGATGAGCGCCACGACAAACGCGATGAGCGGGTAGGAAAATTTCCGGTAGAACTGGACGGAAAGACGGACCACGTCAAAGCCGCCCTGCCGGAGGTTTTCAATATAGCGGCGCAGTTCGATCGCGCTCATTTGTTCCGAAGGCCGGACGTCTTTCTTGAAGTAGCCGGGTTGCTCGTGGAGGCTGGGAAAGGCGGCCACGGAGAAGGGCTTGTATTGGGTCACGTGGTTCCCGCCCAGGAGGCGGACCCAACCATCCTCCAGAATCCATTCATGAATGTGCGGTTCCCAGAAGGCGCGCGCCGCGAAGATGCGCCGCGTCATGCGGAATTGCGGGTCGAAGTCGAACACGGAGAGGCTGGCAAAAACGTTATGGTCCGGATCGAAGAAGCGATAGTTGTAGATGCGGTCGGATTCTCCATAAATCCATTGCCGGTCCGGGCGGAAGTAGGTTTGCGCGGGTTTGCCTCGGATCTCGTTGCGCAGGGCATCCTGCCGCTGGTTGGTTTCCGGCAAATACTGATCTCCGAGAATAAACATTCCCGCGCCCAATAGGGCTGCGGCCACAAGAACTGGCAAGGAAATCCGGTAGAGGCTGATGCCCGCCGCCTTGATCGCGGTGACCTGATTGGTCTTGGTAAGAAGACTGAAGTTCACCAGCGTCGCCACCAGAATGCTTAACGGAAGCATCAGATAGATCACTTGGGGCAGGAGGTAGCGGTAGTAATCAAGCACCAGCCCGGGCGGCGCGTGATGCCACACGATATCGCCGAGAAGCTGGAAGAAATCAAAAATGACGTAGATGCCGGTGAGCGCCACCAGCATGATGAGCAGATAGAAGACCCAGCCTCGAATGATGTAGATATCGAAGATCTGGAAGAGACGGCTGCCCAAGTGGCGTGGACGAAGCAACGTGTTGGAGGGTGTGGCC
>JBOGKI010000536.1:0-3590 GCA_050745605.1 Terriglobia bacterium
CGTCAAAGCCGCGCATGAATATGGCTTCAAACCGATCTCGAACTCTCGTTCTGTCCAGTGCCTTGTGTCTCTACTGACTGCCTGGGCCCTGACTTCTTGACGCTCTCCCATCACCGGTCTCGTCTTGGTTTACTCTTTCTGCTTGAGGGAGTTCTCTGTTACTTCGAGGCCCCGTTCCTTCTCCGCGTGGCTTAGTCTCTCAAAGATGGCCTGCTCGTATTTCACTTTCGCGTCATCGTTTAGACGCGCGTAGACTCGAGCGAGCAGGTAATGAGGTTCCTTCGAAGCGGGTGCGATCTCGGCGGCCTTCGACAGCGCGCGGAGAGCTTCATTGAGATTGTCCAGCGCCAAATAACACTCGCCGAGCTTTAGGCGCGCCATCATGAACTTCGGATCGCCTGCCGCCGAGACCTCCAGCAAGGGGAGCGCCTCGGCGGCTTTCTGGTGTCTCAGAAGGATCTCGCCCAGGTAGAAGTTAGCCATGGGGTGGTACGGATCCTCTTCGAGCGCCAGCCGGAGTTCCTTCTCCGCCTGATCGGAGCTACTCGTCTTGGCATAGATCTCCCCCAGGGCAAAATGCACTCCGGGGAAGTCTGGCTGCCGCTTCAAGACTTCGTTGTACTCTTGAATGGCGCCGGCATACTCCTGGTCGTCAGCGTAGGTTTCCGCTTTGAGCGCGTGGATGAACACAGAATCCGGCTCCGCGAGGGAGATTTGTTGGAACGCTGTCATCGCCAGCGATCGGTGGAGCCGGGCTAGCTCGTACCAGACCTCGGTGTCTTTGGGATTTGCTTTCGCAAGCGCGTTGAGATGTTGAATGGCCTCTGCGCTTCGGCCCAGCGACGCGAACGCCAGCGCCTCATCGTATTCCGCCCGGCGATTTCGCGGGTTCCATTTCAGCTCAGTCTCAAAGGCTCCAATGGCTTTGTTGAACTGGTTGAGCCCGAGATAGGAAAGTCCAAGGTAAAAGTTGACTTCCGGGCATTTGGGATCTTCCTTCGCCGCCTCCTCGAGAGCCTCAATGGATTTGGGAAACTGGAGCTCGGTCTGGTAAAGGACACCCAGGTGCTTCAGGATTTCAGGCTGATGGGGGAAAACCGTCAGCGCCCGCTTATAAGCTTTCTCCGCGCCGGCGTAATCCTGGCGCTGTTCGAGCGTATCGGCCTGGGCCAAAAGCTCCTGAAGTGTTTGCGGCAAACCTAGGCACGGGACCGCCCCGGAAAGTAGCAAAACCAGGAAGATGCATATGCGAGCCAGAACGTATCTTGAAGGCGTGTTCGGGTTCGACAAGTCTGATCTCACCGTGCGAACTTCCCCGCAATCGGATCACAACGCCTCAACCGCCGGATGTCAATCGTCAGCCCTTTGCCCCGTGGCGCCTCCTGGCCAGCCCGCGACATTCCACCGAGGCGGCTGCGCCGACTCACCAATAAAACTTTAGAGCCATCTGTACCTCGCGGGGCGAGTTGCACTGCCCTGTAATCACACCGAAGTCGCCGCTGCCCACCGAGGTATCGGGCGCGCAGAATCGCGGGTGATTAAGAGCATTGGACGCCTCGATTCGATACTCCATCCGCATTCCCTCCCGGAACTTGCCCATGGGAAATTCCTTGAATAAGGAGAGGTCGGCATTGGAGGTCCCGGGGGTCCGGATATTGGGAAGCACCCGAGGCGCGTTGCTGACCGTGAAGGGAGGCGGCGTGACAAGAACCTGGGGATTCTGGAAGTAATCGTTCAACCAATTACTCTGGGAATTTCTGAGCAGCGTTCCCGTCACATTCGGCCCTTGGCTTCCATAGGTGGGAAGGGGCTGGCCGCCACCCAAGAGCTGAACAGCAATCGGTTGGCCGTTATCCACGCGCCAGATGCCGTTGGTCTGCCAACCGCCGAGGATAGCATCGGCGACGCCGTGCAGGTTGCCGCCGATGGACCTGCCCCGGCCTACCGGTAACTGGTAGACGTAGCTGAACTGGAGGACCTGCGGGATGTCGAATTGGGAAAGGGAGCGCTCCAGCTTGAGATTGTTGGGATCTTGAAGATGCGTGCTACTTCCCAGCCAGGAGACTTCGTCTCCGGTCACCGACGAATCATCGATTGACTTCGAATCGGTGTAGGTGACCAGAAGCTGCAGCCCGTTCGAGAGGCGTTTCTCAACACGTAACTGGAAGGCGTGGTAAATGGAATTGGCCCAGGGTGGGTCCACCGATTGAAAGCTGGTGAACTGTGGAAAGGGTAAGGCCAGTTGGCTGGCCTGGACCTGTGGTGCTGAAAGGGGACTGTTGGGGTCGGTAATGATCCCGAAGAATGGATTGTTCACAAACGTATTGAGCGCGGTGATCTGGGCGGACGTTGCCTTCTCAATCGAGGGACCCAGGTGATCGAGCTCGCCGGCGCCACCGTAATAGAGGTGGGTACCCTTCTTGCCGACGTAGCTGGCGTCCACCATCACGCCCCATCCTATCTGGCGTTGGAAGCCGGCGCTCCAGGTCTGCTCGTACGGGGTGGTGCTATACCAACTAGGAATCGGGCCAGACGCCCCAAACCCGACATCATTCAGCAAGCCCAGAGAACTTCCGGGAGGCAGAAGGGGCCCGCCATTCGGGAACGGATTCCTAAGCAACCCGTAGGGCGTAGCGCCGTCGTTGTTGAGGGTTGTGATCCAGTTCGTCTGCTCGTCATAACCCTGAAATCCGCCGATCGGTCCTGTCCCGGTCGCTCCAGCCCTGGAAACGGAGTAGTAGATCCCATATCCCGCCCGCAACACGGTCTTGCTACCCAGGGCGTAGGCCAGGCCAAAACGGGGCTGAAAGTCTCGATAGTCGGTATCAAAGATGGTTCGATGCTGGGCATTCGTGAACATCTCTCCGCCGTGAAGTGGAGGGAGACCCGGAACCTGTATGGGTGAGAGAACATTCGGGTCGAGCCAATTCATGCGGTTGTAGCGTTCGGTCCGAGGCAGGGTGAGGTCATAGCGAACTCCCAGGTTGAGGGTCAATTTGGGTGTCACCCGGAAGTCATCCTGGACGAATGCAGCGTACTGAAAGTTCTGCGTGCTCACAATATCGGGCACTTCGTATTCCCCTCCGGCACTGCCCCCAAAGCCAGTAAGGAACGACGCGAAATCGTCACCACCCGTTCCCGGGCCCAGGGCCGGACTCTGAGCAGTACCGCTAAAATCAAAATTGAAACCGCCCGCCGGCCAGCCCGGCTGCGTAAAGTTAATGCGGTGAACTCGCATCTCCCCGCCGAACTTGAATCCATGGCGTCCCATCTGGTGGGTCACCGTACCCAAGGCCTGATGCGTCTCCTGGCCCTCGCGTAGATAGCTGAACAACTGAGTCCCAATCCCCATGTAGTTGGAGAGACCGATCGAGGGTAATTGCGGGAATCCGGAGCGCAGCATGTAGGACGGCATCCCAAGAAGCGTCACGGGGTTGATGCTCGGGTAGTCTGCCACGATGCTATGGTCGAAAGCCGCGCCGCGAGTCAGTCCATAAGTAAGCACCACTACGGTGTTCGCACTCACGGTGTGGGTTAAATTCAGCGCGAACAGGTGCGCTGTCCCGTCTGACGGCCCCGATGTACAGGGG
>JBOGKI010000537.1:0-3582 GCA_050745605.1 Terriglobia bacterium
TTCACCTCCTGCTGCTCTCCACCCCGTCTTGCGACGACGCAGTTGCAGGCGGGTTACAGATCGGCGTTGGATATATCTGGAGAGGACTTTCACCTCTCCGACCGAGTGCGCTTTCAGGCGCACAGATTCTTCGCTCCGCTCAGAATGACAGGGCCGGAACGTTTTTCAACAAACGGTTAGGCTGGCTTCGGCGCTGAGGACCGCGCCCCCACAAAAGGCCGCTGAATGCAGATAACCGAATGATGATAGCTGAACGCTGACGGCTGATCTCCGCGTTTCGCTAGCCCGCCAATTGAAGCCGTGCTACCATGCACCTGTAGGAAATTTCAGAAGCCCAAGGGCTTTTCTGGTCCCGAAGATCGAGCCAAGACCCTTCTGGCGCCACTCCTTAAACCAGCGGATGAATTCAACTGCGACCAAGCGTGACCGTATCCTGAGTGGCATGCGCCCCACCGGCAAACTCCACCTCGGCAACTTCGAGGGCGCTCTGCGCAACTGGGTAAAGCTCCAGGACCAATACGAGAGTTACCACTTCGTGGCCGACTGGCACATGCTGACCACCGACTACGCCCGCGTGGACGACCTGCAGCAGAACATCCTGGAAATGGTGACGGACTGGCTCGCCGCCGGGTTGGATCCCGCGAAAGCCGTCTTCTTCGTTCAGTCGCGCTTGCCCGAGCACGCTGAGCTGCATCTGCTGTTTTCCATGATTACGCCGCTCGGCTGGCTGGAGCGCGTTCCCACGTACAAAGAACAGCTTCAAAACATCCACGACCGGGACCTGCACACCTACGGCTTTCTCGGCTATCCCGTTCTACAGGCGGCTGACATTTTGATTTATAAGGCCAACGGCGTGCCTGTCGGGGAGGATCAGGTGCCGCACATCGAACTGACGCGCGAAATTGCCCGGCGATTTAACAGCTTCTACCAGAGCATCTTCCCCGAGCCGCAGGCGCTGTTGACCTCTGCACCGAGGCTTCCGGGTACCGACGGTCGCACGATGCACAAGAGCTATAACAACGCCATTTACCTCTCCGACCCACCTGAAACGGTATCCAAGAAGGTCCTAACCATGGTGACGGACCCGGCTCGCAAGCGGCGCACCGACAAGGGCAATCCGGACGTGTGCCCGGTGTTTGACCTTCATAAGATTTATTCTTCAAAGGCGGTTATCGATCGTGTGAATCGCGAGTGCCGGACGGCGGAGATTGGCTGTGTCGATTGTAAAAAGCTCCTCCTTGAAGGCTTGAACCCGTCGCTGGAGCCGATGCGGGAGCGCCGCCGCGAGTTCGAAAAGCGTCCGGGAGCCGTCTGGGAAATTCTTGAGGATGGAACCAGCAAGGCTCGGGTGGTCGCCCAGGCGACCATGGCGGAAGTCAGAAGCGCGATGCACCTCACGTAGGGCCAACCCATCGCCGGGCGGCAGCTCCGGCCGCGCAGACCTACAAATTTGAAGGAACGAAGCTTGAATGTATATGAAAACAAATGACCTGAATTTTTACGTGACGCTGAGCGGAACCCAATAACAAACTAACCATTTTAAAATCAATGACATTCGTCCCACTAACCACGAATGTTAGTGAAAATAAAGGGGAAACAAAGGTTTTAGGACATCCAAATATTGGAGGTCAACCCGGGATCTGATTCCCGGCGCAAGTCGTGCTCGACCAGCAACCCAATTCGCCAGTGCCCCCGGAGCCAGAGTCCGGAAGCCCGGAGACGGCCGCCACCGCGGTGCGCGCCACCAACCGGGACACTCCGGCGCCACCCCTGAAGCTCGAATCTTATGAGGGACCGCTCGATCTTCTCCTCGACCTGATCCGCAAGCAGCAGATTAACATTTACGATATCCCCATCGCCCGGATCACCCGCCAGTATCTCGATTATCTTCATGTGCTTGAGGAACTTAACATCGACGTAGCGGGCGAGTTCGTCCTGATGGCGGCGACGCTGATTTACATCAAGTCGCGGATGCTCCTGCCGCCCGACCCCACCGCGCCGCCTGAGGAACAGGAAGATCCACGCCTGGATCTGGTCGAGCGGCTGCTCGAGCACGAACGGTTCAAGAGTGCCGCGGAGATGCTGCAATCCAAGCGCCTAGTTGAGGATGCGATGTGGTCGCAGCCGGGCATCGGCGAGTTTGCCCAGGCCGAGGACGAGCCGGGCTTGGCCGTTTCCGTTTTTGACCTAATTTCGGTCTTCCGGGAGATTATGGAACGGGCGAAGTCTAAGCCCTCCATGAGCTTGCAGCGCGAGCAGGTGACCGTCCGGCAGATGGTTGAATACCTCCGCGACGTGCTGAAGTCGAACCCGCATCCCATGCGGCTGGATGATCTGGCTTCCGGGTTCGTGTCGCGTCCCGCGCTGATCGCCCTTTTCATTGCCCTGCTCGAGTTGGTCCGGCTTCGCGCCATTTTGCTCCGCCAAAAGGATTTGTTTTCGCCGATCACGGTGCAGCGCTCCCCGCGTTTTGAGGAAGTCATGCACGGAGCGAATCTGGAGGCGCTTGACTCAAGCTTGGAGGAGGCGATCGCAAAACCAGACGAAGTGTGAGCGGAATCTGGATTGATTCCAACGGAATGGTGCACCAGCAAGAGATGTTTTTGCAAGACCGAACCTGGTATGTTATTGAAAATAAATAATTGGCATTTTTTTGAGAGTGCAAAGCGAACCGGACAATGGCTGATGGCCACGGACAGCGTTTTTTCTGTCCATAGTTTTTTTGGTAATGATCGGCCACAAACCTTTATGGATGATTGTCATATAACCGTAGAGCACGTTAATCAACCATGATGACGGACGATACCTTGAAGGCCCTGATCGAGGCCATCCTTTATGTGGCCCCTGACCCAGTATCGCTGGAGGCGATGGTGAAGTCTCTGGAAGGCGAGGATGCCGGGCGAGTGCAAGCGAAGCTCGACGAACTGATTGCGGACTTCGACCGGCCCGAGCACGGCATTCAGATTCGGCCGGTGGCCGGGGGCTACAAGATCTCCTCAAAACCCGAGCACCATGAGGTCCTTCGCAATTTTGTGAGGAGCCTGAAGCCGCCCATGCGCCTTTCCAAGCCGGCGCTGGAGACTCTCGCCGTGATTGCCTACCGGCAGCCCGTCACCGTTCCGGAAATCGAGGAAATTCGGGGTGTCGACTGCGGCGGCGTTATACATACGTTGCTCGAAAAGAAGCTGATCGTCACTTCGGGCAGGAAGAACGTGCTGGGGCGCCCCATCCTCTACCGCACCTCGAGGGACTTTCTGGTCCATTTCGGCCTGAAGGACGTGAGCGAACTCCCCAGCCTTCGTGAATTTGAGGAGCTTGCCAGGCAGTCGCTGGGCACGGACGCCGGAGTTGGCTCTGCCCCGGAGAGCGTTCCGCTTGAGGCCAGCCCGGGCCAGCAAGCCAACGCTGCGGCAGAAGACGCGTGCTCTGCAACAGGGGAGAATGTCTCCAGTGACCGTGAGCCGAAAGAAGCCGAACTTGGCGCCGGCCAGGAACCGGAGAATTAACACGAACGCGGCAAGCGAGGTCATAACCTCGCTGTAGCGGCGGTCTATGACCGCCGTCCGGACGGCGGTCATAGAC
>JBOGKI010000538.1:0-3575 GCA_050745605.1 Terriglobia bacterium
ACATGTTTGTACGCGTTCTTGCGGATGGCGTGCCGGCGCGTTGGGTCTCGGAGCAATCCGATGACCTCGGTCGCAATGGCCTTGGAGTCGCCGAATGGCACCAGCACGCCTCGCTCGTCAGCCAGCAATTCGCAGGCGTGCCAGTAGGGTGTCGAGATCACGGCCTTGCCCGTCCCGAAAGCGTAAGCCAAGGTACCCGAAGTGATTTGCGCTTCGTTCAGATATGGCGTGATATAAAGGTCCGCAGCGCCGATGAATTCCTTCAATTCTTCAAGTTCAACAAAGCGATTGTAGAAGATGACGTTTTTCTCGATTTTGTTCTTCTTGGCCAGGATTTCGAGGCTGAGGCGGTAGGCTTCGCCTTGCTCACGCAGTTCGTTCGGGTGGGTTGCGCCCAACACCATGTAAACAACGTCGGGGAATTCCGCCAGAATGAGCGGCAGGGCGTTAAGAACGTTCTCAATCCCCTTATTCGGTGAAAGCAGCCCGAACGTGAGCACTACTACGCGCCCTTCAACGCCAAATTGGTCCTTGTAATAATTTGGATCGACAAATGGCATATCCGGAATTCCATGCGGAATGAGGTCAATCTTGTCGGCCGGCGCCTGGTAAACCTCCAGCAACATCTGCCGCCCTCGCTCCGTCATAACCACGAGGCGAGTCGACCGCGCGATTAATTCCTGCATCACCCGCCGTTGATCAGAGTTGGGCCGCAGAAGGACAGTGTGGAGGGTGGTGACGATGGGCATTTTGAGTTCACGCACCAACGCCAGGACGTGACTGCCGACCGGGCCTCCAAAAATTCCGAATTCGTGCTGCAGGCAGACTATGTCCACATTGCTGATGTTCAGGAAGTCGGCGGCGCGCTGATAGGAGGTTAATTCCTGCTCCTCGATCTCGAAGCGAACTGTATCCGGATACTCGTAGCCGCCTTCAATGTCATTGACCGGCACGGCGAAGCATTGGCTCTGGGGGTGCTCTGCCGCGACTGCCGCAAGCAGGTCGGACGTGAACGTGGCGATGCCGCACTTCCGTGGCAAGTAGTCGCCAAGAAACGCGATCTTTTGAATTGTGGATTTCATTTCCACCAGTTTCTCCGTTTTTGCACACCACCTGACCAAGACTCGCAGGAGCGAACCGATGATTCTTGAACGCCACGTAATGCAAACTGACGGCATCAAGCGCCTGTCTGGCTTTGCGCCAAACCGCACCGTGCCACAAGATCAACGTCATGGTTCCGAATCCCGGACAGAAGATTTCAGTTGGGACTCGGCGATAGCCTTCAAAAGGGAAATGTCGGGATAGCCATTCCGATCATCCTTGCTTCGGTTCACTGATACGCTAAGGTTTAGTGCAGTGCAGGCAGCGACGAGCAGTCCATAGCGGCTATTTTCCCGCGAAGGCATCAGAGGCGGGTAGTTCAGATCCCGATCCGGGCAAGTCTGCGGGTACTTAGGATGCCGGTCCCTTCTTGGGCCCGAGATCCTGGACCACATCGAAAGTGGTCTGAGAGGTCGGAAGCGTTTTTATGCCGACGGTGTGAAAATAGACCATCGTCTTTTCGCGATCAACCTCCACAATTGCGCCCCAGCCAAACTTGGAGTGGCGGACGTATTGTCCGGTTTTCAGCTTCATGAGTCACTCCCCTTTCTAATATTTCCGCCTGTAGTCGGAGCGATCCCGGCCGCCGCCGCGCTTGTCGGAGAAGCCAGTGCGCGGAGGGCGGGCTTCATTTACGGTCAATGGATTGCCATCAAGGGCCTGACCATTGAGGCTTCCTATGGCGCGCTGCAGGTCCTCACTTCCAGCCAGCTCAACGAATCCGAAGCCGCGGAGGCGGCCCGTGTCTTTCTCGCGCATCACAACCGCTGACGCGACCTGAAACCCCGCGTTAGTAACAAAATCGGTGAGACTCGCGTCAGTGGCACTGTGCGGCAGATTACCTACAAATAGCTTGGACATTTAATCCTCCATGTTGGGGGCGGCCTTTGGGGTCCGCCAGGGATATCGAGACCCGCCGGTTCCAGACAATCATGGCTTCCATTCGGGCATTTGACGGAGTTGATTTGACATCGGAGACGCTGCACCGTCAAGGGACGCCTCCGTCTTTTTTACGAAGGTCTTCTTCGGCGGGTAGTGTTGTTCCATATATTCTTGGACGTCGCGTTCCCTGATGCTCAGGCAGGGCGTAGCGCGCGATTCGTCAGTCTCTCCATCCAGCGCCTGCTGCAACCGCGCGAAGCAGATCCCCGGTCCATCCTGGAGCTTGAGAAGGGCTGGACGAAACGACTCAAAGTGAACTGCGACGGTGAATTCGCGCACCTCTTCGGCAGTGCTAAGCACGTCAAAGTTGTAAATTCGCGAGCTGGGCGCAAGATTAAAACCGACGTATTGAATTAACATTTCGATATCCTTTCTCCAGTCCCCGTCGGCATCGTTTGGCGCCCACCGCCGCCCGCTTAGCGGTCGGTGGCCAAGTGCCGATCGGTCCTCAATCAGCCCTGGCACTTCTGGCGTTTAGCTCCTTGGTTTCCATCAGCTTTCGGAGTTCTCGAGCATTCTTTCGCCGGAGAGTTTTGCGCTTGCGCTCCCGGCCGAATCTGGCCTTGTCACCATTTTTTTGAGACACAATTCCCTCCCTTGAAGCTGCTAGTCCTGGATTGGAACAGCGGTTGCTAATTCGACTTGGGCCGACTCCAAAACTTGCCTGTCGTGGGCTAGAAACCTGCTCTCCTGAACATGGCGCGCATGGGCTGAGATGGTCACGTAGGGCAGACCCATGAAGCTCTTCGCCTCCACTTTTACAACCTCTGCGCTATTAAATCCGCTGGATTTCATCCGCGCCATGATCCTCTTCGCCGCTCTGCGTCTCGTCGCTTCGGAGTCGGGGCCCATAGCAGTCGCATCCACTTCCTCCGCCATGTAGAAAAAGGCCCATCCTGCTTCACGGAGCTTTCTGTCCAACCCGTTGCTATCGAGATCCTGGATGATTCTCCATCGTTTTGAATACGGCTGGCGTTCACAGGTTAAAGATTCCGGAAAAAGCGCCCCATTCTTGATGAAAACGGTTCCGTTTCTGATTTGGGCTGCCATAAGTTTCTCTGGACCTCGCTTTTCGTTCTTTCAACCAACTATTGCGATTCTTTAGAGCGGGAGGGCGGACTCCGCCGCCCCACCGAACAATGGACTTCTTGGCCTCAAGCTGCTGTCTGCGCAGCGACCTTATGGAAGGTCGAGTTCGAAACGTCGTAGGTTTGAACCTGGGAGTTCCCTCGATCAATTTCGATAACGCCATCTGGAGACAAGAAATAAGAAATTCATCTCGTTAACTAGACTTAGGGGACTGGAAAGGCTTCCACGCTAACGACTTGAAAAGATTGGCTCCTCGGCCAGGACTCGAACCTGGAACCCTTCGGTTAACAGCCGAATGCTCTACCATTGAGCTACCGAGGAATGGCTTGGACGATCAATTAGCCGGAAAAGCCTGAAGCGAACGAGAATCTATAGCGCATCGGCCACGGAATCGTCAATCGATCACTCTGCCTTGATGCCGCCTCGGGGTCCCCGTCCAGGGC
>JBOGKI010000539.1:0-3569 GCA_050745605.1 Terriglobia bacterium
GGTTCGAAGTGACGATGGTAAAGCGGCATGACGGTCAGGACAACTCGACGGCGGCATCGAGAACGGCCCGAGCTTGGCAGTTTGACTGGCGCAGACCTGAAAAGCAAGGTCTGCGCCAGCCCCCGCGCTGTGCTACCCCTTTCTTCGCAGGTCTGCGAAGGAAACCTCATGAATCCGCGCTGGTGGGGAGCGGCAGGGTAGTACCAAAGGACTATTTACTGGCTGCTTAACATAGCGTTTGATGGAGTCACGACAGAATTTTCGGATTTCCACCGGCCCGCCAATGGGCCGGTCCCAGGAGGTTGTCCATGAATCGCTGCCAGTATTGTGGTTTTCCCGTTTATGGGGATTCCCTGGAATGTGCCAAGTGCCAGTTCCCGCTGACCCAACACGGCACTCTATACGCCCCCGCAAAAGCGTCTCTGATCGGAGTCGAAAAGGCCCACGAAATTCGCAAAAAAGCCCTCGCTGCCCTGGCTCTGGCTTTGTTGATGAAAGTCTACTGGGGGGGCTACGGCCCCTGGCCAGTTCCAGCGGACGCAGCTTTGCTGAGCCTTCAACAGTGGCTGGAACCGCTGTTGATGATCGGCGGAATTACCGCTTATGCTATAAGCTGGATTCTGCGCTGGTTCTGATCTGGACACGGCGGCTGGCTGACGCAGACCCTTCTTTTGGTCTGCGCCAGCCCTCGTGGACCGCCGCTACAGCAAACTGCATCACAGCCCGATGGTGCACTGGCCAAACCCTGCGGGCTTGATTTGGCACTTCGTCCTGCTTCCGCAGGTTACATCCACGGCTGCTCGCGGGCTTGCCCCTGACGGGGCAGAATTGAGGATCTCCGCAAGCAAAATCCCAGGGTCAGCAAAGCGCTGACCGTGGCTACCACTTTGCAGGTGTCGAATTTTCGATGCCGGCATCGCGGCCTTGCGAGCCTGTCCGTCACAGGTTGATATTTTTGAGATTACGTATGAGAAGTTAAAAGGGAGTCAATCCGATTGCCATCTGCCTCCAAGTTAGTTAGCATGAGTACGAACGCTTCTATGCAAAACAACGTGATTCACAAGGTCCATGAATTGTCTCCTGACGCGCGCGAAGCGATCGAGCGCGTGCTTGGCCGTCCTCTTCGGGAGGAGGAAGAGGTCAGCATCATGGCCTTTGCGCCGCATGAGGCCCCGGAGGGCCGCGATCGCCAGACGCTCGCCCGCAAGCTCGAACAGCGGATCAAGAAAACCACCAAGCGTGTTAAGAACGCCCCCGATGAGCAGGTCGAAGAAGTAATCAACGAGGCTGTAAACCACGTAGGCGCCACCCGCGCAACCCGGTGGCAGCCGCTCCCGCATGGATTCCCGCTTCCGCGGGAATGACTGCGATTCGGACTTCGCGGAACGCAAAGGGCATCGTCGTCCGGGCGAAAGCGGGGACCGACCGATGGGCCATCGGCGAGACGCCGATGCCACGGGCGCAAGAACCGCAGACTTTGAACGGCGCAAAGTCTGCGCTTGTATCTACCCGCTACCTGCTAACAAGCGAGCGCTTGGATCGACCCCTTCTTGCCCGTGACGAATCCGGTTCCTCGCGGGGCTCGCTTTATTTCCACTCCCAGACTTTGGCGTGCGTGTCGCCCTGGGCGTCCACTTCGTATTCGAAGACACCCGCCACGGTGTTTAACTTCGCCAGCTTCGGGGAGGTGGTCCGGTAGTACAGGATACCGCGATAGCTTACGGCTCCGCCCTCGCCAAACTTCCCGAGGCCGGACCCTTCCCAGCCCAGCATGTCGCCCGCTGCGCTCGTGTAAATCCCACTGCCTTCTCCGTAGATGCTCCCGTCGGCCCTAACCTCGGAAGCGTAGGTGCCGAAGCCGTTCACCTCGACACCCAGCATCTTGCCGGCATCCTCGAAGGTGACCTCGACCTTGGGTGGGGTAGACGATAGCACCCTTCTGACGATCCTCTTGCCGCGAGTTTCACCGATCAATTCTCCAAGCATTGGACAAACCTCCTCCTCGATGGATTGGACCCGAATTTCCTTTTTCGATTCTTGGCTGACCGGCAGCATGCGCCTGACCGGTTCCCAGTTCAATGGCCCGTCGGGTTTTCGACGCTCGGCGCCTCCAGCGACCCCGGAAAGCACCCTTTCTCCCTCCCTTGAAGGTCCCAAAGTCCGAAGCCGGTAGAGTTTGGGCCTTTCAAGCTCTGCGGCTTGTCCTTTGGGGGTTGGCAGCAAGCCGCGGAGTTTCCGAAATGCGGAACTCCGCGCTAGCTGCTATTTGTACGTGGCGTTGGTCCGATCCAGATAATCGCGGTGCGCGGTGAAATCCACCACCGAATCGAACGCCGGGCCACCCAGCGGGTTCGCCTTTTGATAGTCCCGAAATGAAGCGTTGAATTTGTCCAGGGCGGCCGCGTTTGGCGCGAGGAAGACGACCCAAAACGCCCCGGGAGCTTCCGTATGTATCGCTTCGGTGTCAATTTCATATTCGAGAATCGTGCCGTCGGCCAGTAACTTCTCCAACAACGGCACAATTAAATTCTTGCTCAACGTCTCAATCGCATCGTCCGGCGCATCGGGCTTCAGTTTGTAATAGCCCACGCGCGTATAGGCGCCCTTATACGAGCCCGGACGCCAGTTGTAATACCGGCTGACAAAGATAATGTCCCAGTGCTTCGTGGCGCTGACCAGTACGGGAGAAGTGGCACTGCCGTTCTTGTAGAACTGGTCCAGCACTGTCAAAAGCCCGGCAAGGGACATCGCCGACCACCATTGGTCATGCGTTGAGCCGTCCACCTGATGCACCAGGTTCGTGTCGTCGCCGTAGCCCGCAATCGTTCCATCGGCCAGCGCCTTGTCCAGCGTCTTCTGATCGGCGGCGGTAAGCTTGGCCATTTCCGCCCACTGCGCACGGGGAATGTTCCACTGCCCAACGTAGCTGTACATCGGCGGCTTTTCCTTCGCTTCGCCCTGCGCGCGCGCCGGCGTGGCACAGATGGCCACCATGGCGAGCGCGCACACACTTCCAACAATTCCCCACAATTTCCGGCTCATTCTTTTCCTCCAAATTGAGTTCACCGGCTCGTGCGGAAATGCCGGTGCCGTGCCGATCCCCTGTGGTAGGTCCCGTGCGCCACGATACTCTCAACCGTACACCGGGAATTCCCGATTTCAACTTTAATCCAGGATTTCGGTTCTGAGCCCCCAGTGGGGCACCCTTGTACAACCGAAGCCCTTCCAAGTCAACCAAATTGTTTTTCATGATTGCACATTCCTGCCACGCGCCACATTCCGTAACAGAAAGTGGGGAGCAAGTGCGGAGTTTGGCATTCCAGAAACTCTGCGGCTTTTCTTCGCCCAAGAACCGCAGTCTTTTATAGACGCAGAGTCTCCATTGGGGAC
The DNA here is from genome assembly GCA_050745605.1 of Terriglobia bacterium. Lineage (GTDB taxonomy): Bacteria > Acidobacteriota > Terriglobia > UBA7540 > UBA7540 > CALCEB01. Next base: position 3,391 of record JBOGKI010000539.1, read on the forward strand.
AAGGCCCACGACGAGAAAAACGTTCGTCGTGGCTACCCGGTCCAGCACACACCGCGAAACGCGCGACGTGTGCCACCTGCCGGCGGACGCCTCGCATGGATTCCCGCGTACGCGGGAATGACGCGGCCCGCGACAAACGCAGGCCTCAAAAGAAAGGTCTGCGCCAGCCATCCTGCAGG
>JBOGKI010000540.1:0-3564 GCA_050745605.1 Terriglobia bacterium
CCACCAGATTATTCCTGGCCTTGTTCACCTTGATCACTTTGGCTTCGATTTCTTGTCCGATCAGCGACTCCAGGTTGCGCAAGGGCCGCACATCCGCCTGGGAGCCAGGGAGAAAGGCCCGCAGGCCAACGTCCACAATCAGCCCGCCCTTGGTCCGCTCAGTCACCCGCCCTTTGAGGTTGGTCTGGTCCCGGAATGCCTGCTCAATATCCTCCCAGATTCGCCGGCTATCTGCCTTCCGTCGCGAGACCGTAAAGGTGCCCTCATTTTCGTCGTAACTTTCAACCTGGACGTCGATCTCATCACCGGGCTGGACCGTCAATTCACCCGACTCGTTCAGAAATTCCCGGCGGGGGATTGCGCCTTCACTTTTCAAGCCAATATCCACCAGAACATCTGAATCCGTGATTTTCAGAACCCTTCCATGGAGGATCCGTCCCTCGGTGATCTCGGAAAGCTTCTGCATTCCCTCCAGGAGGTCGGTTACATCCTGCATCTCTGCGGCGTTGGCTTCGGCGTCATGGGAAAAACCGGGTGTCGCAGCGGCGGTTCCCTCCCCCGGTGAAGCGCTAAGGTTATCCTCGGAGGACATTCGGCGTTCTCCTTTCACTGGCCCTGTGCTGACTCCGTCAAACGCTAATATTCTACCGTTCCGCCAAAAGCGAAGTCAACGCGCTGGCGAAAATGGGAAAATCACGCACTGCGATTACTGGCGCACCGTTGCCGCGTTTGTTAAGATGAGAGTTTATCCAGCCGGAGACATTGCCATGAGAGTAGGGGTCCACACGTCCATCGCTGGAGGTGTAACAAATGCCGTCCGCCACGCGGCGGAAATTGGCTGCAACACCTTCCAAATGTTCTCTGCGAACCCACGCGGCTGGCGCACCGTAGACCCGGCGCCGGCGGTTTGCGAAGAATTCCGAGCCACGGTCGCCGCGTCCGGCCTGTTTCCAGTGGTGATCCACGATAATTACCTGATTAACCTCGCCTCCGGTGATCCTCGGATTCACGAAGGGTCCGTGGCGGCGTTTCGCAGAGAACTGGAGCGGGCGATCGCTCTGGACGCAAATTTTCTGGTGACTCATCCCGGAAGCGCCAAAGGCGGCGCGGCCGCGCAGGCGATCCAGAACTGCATCGAGGGTTTGCGAAAAGCCGCCGCGAGCTTGTGCCTTGGCGGATTGACGATCCTTATTGAAAACACCGCCGGACAAGGATCGGCCATTGGACGGACGTTCGAAGAGGTGGCGGAAATCATCGCCGGCGCACGAGCTGACCTGTCCGTGGGCGCCTGCATTGACACGGCACATTGTTTTGCCGCAGGCTATCCGATTCACGCGCCGCAGGGCCTTGCGGAGACGGTGAGGAAGCTCGACCAAACCATCGGACTCAAGAATGTCCAGGTGATTCATTGCAACGACTCCAAGACGGCTTTTGCATCTCATGCCGACCGCCACGAGCACATTGGCAAGGGCAAAATCGGGGCGGAAGCGTTCCGGCGAATTCTGCGGCATCCGAAACTGCGCGATTTCCCCTTTATTTGCGAGACGCCCATCGACAAGCCGGGAGATGATCGGCGCAACCTGGACATGGTGCGGCGGCTGGCGGGAGAGAAGCTGAAGCCGGTGGTGAACAAGCGCGTGAGGCGCGTGGCCTGAAACGATGATGGACCCTGACTACGATCCGCAGACAATCGAAGCGAAATGGCAACAGCGCTGGGAAGCTCAGAAGCTCTTTGAGGCAGAGCCCGCCCCAGACTGCAAGAAATATTACGTGCTGGAGATGCTGCCTTATCCTTCGGGTGACATCCACATGGGCCACGTGCGCAATTACTCAATTGGTGACGCGCTGGCGCGCTATATGTGGATGAAGGGCTATAACGTGCTGCATCCGATCGGCTGGGATGCCTTCGGACTACCGGCGGAAAACGCGGCCATCCAGCGCCAGCGCCACCCCTCCGAATTCACTTTTGCGCATATCGACCGCATGCGCCGGCAGTTGAAGCGCCTGGGCCTGAGCTACGACTGGCGACGCGAGGTAGCCACCTGCGTGCCGGAATATTACCGCTGGAATCAGTGGTTTTTCATCCAGATGTTGAAGCACGGTCTGGCTTATCGCAAGAAGAGCCGCGTGAATTGGTGCCCGATTGATGAAACGGTGCTGGCCAATGAGCAAGTAGTGAACGGCTGCTGCTGGCGCCACGAGGATACGCCCGTCATCGAGAAGGAACTGGACCAGTGGTTCCTGAAGACGACTGCTTACGCCGACCGCCTGCTTGCGGATATGAAGGAATTGCTGCGCTGGCCACAGCGCGTGCTGACCATGCAACAGAATTGGATCGGCAAATCGCTGGGCGCGGAGCTGGATTTTGACGTTTCGGAACTAGGCCAGCCCATCCGCGTTTTCACCACGCGCATTGATACGATCTACGGTTGCACGGCGGTTTACCTGGCGCCGGAACACCCGATGGTGGAGGAGATGATTCGACGGTCTTCATCGCCAGATCGCGTGCGGGCCGACGTCGAACGGCTGAAAGCCTCCGCCGTCAGGGCGCGCGTCGAAGTGAACCGGCCCAAGGTGGGACTGGATACCGGTTTCAAGGCACGCAATCCGTTCACCGGCGACGCGGTGCCCGTGTGGCTCGCGAACTTCGTCCTGATGGAATATGGCACGGGGGCGGTGGGCGCGGTAGCGGCCCATGACGAGCGCGATTTCGACTTTTCGAAGACGTATGGACTTCCGATTCGCACCGTGATCGTGCCGGCTGATGGCCCTGGGAATGCGCCGGACTCGACGCCCGGCCAAGCGTTCACCGAATATGGCAAGTTGGTCAATTCGGGTCCTTACAGCGGACTCGAATCTTCAGAAGCCATTCCGCGGATGATCCAGGATGCCGAAGCCAAAGGGTTCGGAAAAGGCTCCGTCCAATTTCGCATCAAGGATTGGGGTATCTCCCGCCAGCGATACTGGGGTACGCCGATTCCAATCCTGTATTGCGAGACCTGTGGCGTTGTCCCCGTTCCGGAGAAGGATCTGCCTGTAGTGCTACCCGCCAACGTAAAGCTAACCGGGCAAGGACGGTCACCGCTTGCGAGTGTGCCCGAGTTTGTGAACGCGACGTGTCCGCAATGCGGAGGCGCGGCGCGGCGTGAGACGGATACCATGGATACGTTCGTCGATTCATCCTGGTACTTTTACCGCTACACCAGCCCGCACCTCGATTCCGCGCCGTTCAGCGTCGAGGCCGTGAAGTACTGGTTCCCGGTGGATCAATACATTGGCGGCATCGAGCATGCCATCCTGCACCTGATCTACATGCGGTTTTTCACGAAGTTCTTCCAGGATATTGGCTGGGTCGATTTTTCGGAGCCGGTGGCGCGCCTCTTCACTCAGGGAATGGTGATCAAGGACGGCGCCAAGATGGCGAAGTCCAAGGGCAATGTGGTGGACCCGGTCGAGATGTGCGCGCGCTATGGCGCCGATACGGTTCGCCTCTACATGCTGTTCGCCGCGCCGCCGGAGCGCGATCTGGAGTGGAATGACGAAGCCATTGAAGGCGCTTTCCGA
>JBOGKI010000541.1:0-3563 GCA_050745605.1 Terriglobia bacterium
GGCGAGCGGCGGCAAAGCGAGCCAGCGCCTCCGGAGCGGGCTTGTGGTGGGCGAGATCGCCCTCTGCGGCGTGCTGCTCGCCGGCGCCCTCCTTCTGGTTTCGAGCCTTGTCCATGTGGTAAGCGCCAACGGCTGGATGGAAAAGCAGCATGTCCTCACCCTGAACGTGATGGCGCCTCCTACGACGTATGGTTACGACGACGCTGGTCACATGGCGCAACGAGCGCGATTCTTTGCGGATGTCCAGCAAAAGGTCCAAGCCTTGCCGGGCGTTCGCGGGGCCGGATTCATCAGCACACTGCCTTTGGAGGGAGACGATTGGGGCGATGAAGTGCGCTTCCAGGAGGCTCCGCGGCCAGGCGCCGAAACGCCGATAGGTGAGTTTCGATTCGTCGGCCCGGGCTATTTTGAGGCCATCGGCTTGCCACTGGTGCAAGGCCGTTTTCTGGCAGAAAGCGATCGCGGCAAGAAAGTGGCGCTCATTTCGGAAAGCGTTGCACGCGCGGCGCTGCCCGGCCGCGAGCCTATTGGAATGCACGTGCATAGCACGGGCGGCGATGAGTCTTGGGTTCGAGTTATCGGAGTGGTCGGCGATTCTCGTACGGCCTCTGACAAACCGGCCACTCTGGCTCTCTACTTGCCGATTTGGCTATTGAGCCGGGATAGTGAGTTCCTGGTGGTGCGCACCGCCATGGATCCGCGCGCGGTGGCAGGAGTCACTCGCCGTGCCATTTCGAGCGTCTCCCCGGAAGCGGCAGTTTCGCGCGAGCAGACACTGAAGACAATTGTTGAGAGCAACGAAGGGCCGCGCCGCTACGAAACCTTCCTAAGCGCCCTTTTTGCTCTTTGCGCCCTGCTTCTGGCGGGTTTGGGTCTTTATGGAGTGATCTCCTATTCCGTCGGCCAGCGCACACGTGAGATTGGCATTCGCATGGCGCTCGGCGCGCAGCCAGAGGATGTGCTGCGGCTGGTCTTGAACCAAGGGGCGAAGGTGGCGATCATGGGCGTGGCAATTGGACTTGCAGCCGCACTGGGGCTGACGCGTCTGATGGCCAACCTGCTTTACGGCGTGAGCGCGACTGACCCGTTGACGTTTGCCGGCGTCGCGGTCCTGCTCACTTTCGTTGCGCTCTTGGCGAGCTACATCCCAGCACGGCGAGCCATGCAAGTGGATCCTGTGGTGGCGCTGCGCTGCGAATAAGCTGTCAGCCAGTAGCGATCAGCCAGCAGCCAAGAGCGTCCAAATGGCAAAATTATCTTTCCACTCGATGGTTTGTGTGTGACGGAAGCGTTCCATCTGCTCCTTCTGCAAGTGGAGAAGGGCCTCGACTCGCCGCGATTGTTCATCGTCCATTTTTTAGTGCTCTGCTGCAGCCCCGACAATACGACGAGCTTGTCCGTTAGGCAAGCGCCCGCAGTTTTCCACCAACCCAGATTTCAGACACGACCCGCCGCCGCGTATCGTTACCGCCGTATACCGATAAGTGGTAATCTTGATGTCCACTCTTCAGCCAGACGAATTACACATCGGGATCCTTGACAGGGCCCGACGGGACAACTAGTTTGCATCTGTGGACTCTTGCGGGCAAATAACAAGGTCGGAATCCTATTCTAAAACTGAGCCTAGAGGAGGAGTTTCATGCCTACCGTTACCAATTGGTTTGGCAATCTCGTTATGAATCCGAGCGTCGTTGTGGAAGCAAAGTCGATTGACGACATTGTTGCCGTCCTCAAAGACCCGGTGAAGTACCCGTCTCCGGTCCGCGCTATGGGCTCCGGCCATTCCACCGTGCCCTGCGGCGAGGCAGACGGTGGCACGCTGATCAAGATGGCGAGCATGAACAAAATCTTGAACATCTCCCCAGACAGCATCACCGCCCAGGCCGGCGCGATTTACATCGACCTCGCTCAGGAACTCGAAAAGCACGGCTTGCAGTTCTACGTCAGCACGGAAATTGGCAGCCTCTCGGTGGGCAGTGCAGCTTGCGCGGGCACGAAGGATGGTTCCATGCCCGGCGAGTACGGCCAGGTGGGCTCCTATGTGACGGCGGTTCGCATGATCCTGCCCACGGGCGAGCCTATGGTGGTGGATGAGAGTCAACCCGAACTACTGCAGAAGGTGCGCTCGAGCTACGGCACCTTCGGCATCATTGTCGAGGCCACCTTCCGCTTGCATCCCATCGTGCCCATGCAGGTGCACCACGAGACCTTCAGCATTGATGATTTCGCTAAGAAGCTGCCAGAGCTCTGGGCGCGGAACCAATCCATGATGTACTACATCTTTCCTTTCCAGGATCTCATCACGGTTGAGTTTCGCAGCTTCAACCCCGGCGCCTCCGGCCCTCCGAATCGCGCCGCCTGGGCCCTGCGCAACTATTTTTGGGGCACGGTGGGGCCGGCCTTCTGCCGCCAGGTAGAGGCTGAGATGTCAGACCCTGCCGTTCGCTATGACGTGATCGACGGCTTCTGTGCCATGTGGCGCTTCAAGCTGGAGAACCTCATTAAGAGCGATAACACCGTGGCCAGCGACCAGATCATCCGCTATCCCGCCGCCGGCGGCGAGAGCAGCTACACCTTCAGCCTCTGGGCGTTTCCCGAGGAGCGTTATGCGGACATCCTTCCGCGATATGTGCAGTTCAGCAAAGACTATTACAAGCAGCACGGCTACCGCTCCAACATGCTCAGCGTGGGCTACCGCATCTTTAAAGATCAGCAGTCGCTGCTGTCCTATTCCTACGATGGCAATGTCATGACCGTGGACCCGGTTTCGACCGGCAATCCGGGGTGGGAGCAGTTTCTCGACGCCTATAACGAAGTTTTCAGCGGCCTGGGCGGCCAGCCGCTCCTGAACCAGACCGCCGGCGTCACTCCGGATCAAACCCGAAAGGCCTTGGGCGACCGGTGGAAGGCTTTCTGCGACGCCCGCAAGACGTTCGATCCCGGCAACCGTCTGCTGAACGGCTTCTTCCGCGATCGCCTGGCATAGTGAGAGCTCCGGCGCCTCGCCTGCGCTCCGCTGCCCTACGCGATGCACGGGCGAGGGGGTGAGACGCCTGAGACCAATGAGACGCCTGAGACAATCCCGCCGGTTGTTTCCCGTTGCCCAACCAAAAACCGCAGACCTGAAAAGCGCAGGTCTGCGCTGCCGCCTGCCTTCTGCTATGTCACCGCTTCCCGTATATCTTGTCTATTTTGTATAGAACCCCACGGGGCCCTTGCGTCTCTGCCATAATGGGGGTACGGCGCGCCGTTGGCGCCGTGGGCTGTTCCCCTCGCTGGTCCAAATCTTTCCATCGCTAAAGGAGTCTTTATGTCTTTACGTCCATCGCACCCGTCTAGTCCGGCGCGCGTCGCGGCCAGCCGCGCCGGCTCGCAACAATCCACCGGCCCGCGCAGTGCGGCGGGCAAAGCCCAATCCTGCTGGAACGCGCTGCGCCACGGCCTCTATGCCTCGCCCAATCACGACGGTCGCCCCGCCATGCGGGCCTTGGGCGAAGACCCGGAGGCCTTCGACCGCCTCTGCCAGCGGTTATTGGGTTCATTCCCGGATGCGGACCCGTTTC
>JBOGKI010000542.1:0-3562 GCA_050745605.1 Terriglobia bacterium
ATCGTTTGGACCAGGTCGTGGACACCTTGCTGAAGTGCGCGAAAACCGGGAAGATTGGGGACGGCAAAATCTTCGTTTTCCACGTTGAAGAAGCCATCCGTATCCGTAACGAAGAAAGGGGCGACCTTGCACTCTAGTCCTGCGCTGCGAGGGACCAGGTGCCGGATTCATTTATGCAGGCGGCGAATTCGATTTCCGGATATGCTGCGGAGCTTGCGGAGCTTTCGTACGCGGATCTCCCGCGCTTTTATACCGCGGAACGGACACGAATTTGGACAGAGTTTGAATCGAGCAAGGATGGCGGCCAGTACGTTCAATCCCGGACGGCGCTGGTCGACGCCATCATCCAGCGGAACTATCGAGAATTTCTGTCGCCGGACTTGCACGCGCCACGCAATTTTTGCCTGGTTGCGGTGGGGGGTTACGGGCGACAGGAACTTTTCCCTCACTCGGATGTTGATCTCCTTTTCCTTTCCTCGGACCATCGCTCTCCCTCGCTGAAGCGTGAATCGATCAGCGCCCTGTTGCAGGCGCTGTGGGATCTGCGGCTTCGCATCGGGCACAGCAACCGAACCCTGGCAGATTGTTACCAGTTTCAGCCGGACCAATTTGAGTTCAGCATTTCCTTGCTGGATTCCCGGTACCTGGCCGGAGGCTGGGAAGTGTTTGAAAATCTCCGGCAGCGCGCCATTCCGCACCTCGTGGCGCGCGAACGGCAAGCCCTGGTGTCGAGGCTTGAGGACTTCACGCTTCGCCGGCATCAGAAGCACGGGGGAACCATCTTTCATCTTGAGCCGAACGTCAAGGAAGCTCCCGGTGGTCTTCGTGATGTTCAAGTTGCACGTTGGCTTTCACGGATTGCTGACCTCGAGGAAAAAGGCGCTTGGAATGAGCCGGAATTGAACTGGCCGGCGCCGATGCGCGAGGCGGCCAAGGAGGGTTTCCGATTTTTGTGCGACGTGCGCTGTTTTCTGCATGGGGTTCGCGGCCGGGACGACAATCTTCTGACTTATGAGCTGCAGGAGCAAGCGGCCGCCGCTGCCATGGGGATGCAAGGTGAACTCGGCGGCGATGCGGCCGATTGGATGCGGCACTATTTTCGCAAGGTTCGCACCATTGACGCGCTGGCCAGCCGCATGATGGAAGGGTCGCAATTGACGCGAACTTCTCTCTATGGCCTGTATCAGGATTGGAAATCGCGCGTCTCCAACACCGACTTCTCCGTAATTCGCGGCTGCATTTTCCCGCGCCGACCGCCGCTCACCGGAAGTGATCCTACCCTGCTCTTCCAGTTGTTTGAAATGGTGGCACGGCACGATCTTGAGCTGAGCCACGAGGCTGGACACTGGGTGGAAGAGAATCTCCGCTCTTTGGACGAAAACCAACGAGCCAAGGCATCCGATTCGAAAGACAAATTTCCCTTGGGAACCTGGCCTTGCTTCATGCCGGTTCTGAGCCTGCCCCACGCGGACCGGGCTTTGCGGGCCATGCACCGGCAAGGAGTGATCGCAAAATTAATTCCTCAATTCCGATTGATTGACGCGCTGGTGATTCGCGATTATTACCACCGCTACACCGTGGACGAACACACGCTGAGAGCCATCCAATGCCTTGCGGAGCTTCGTTCCGCCGCTCGATCCAGCCAGAATGAATCTTCCTCAGATTCTGGCGCGGGCTGGCAAATGAAGTTTGCGGAGCTGCTCTTGGAGCTCGAAAGGCCGGATCTTCTGAACCTGGCGCTGCTCCTCCATGATATTGGCAAGGGCATGGAAGCTCGGGAACATGTGGCGGGCAGCATTCTTGTCGCCGGGCAAACCGCCCGCCGGCTCGGATTAAACGAGGAGGAGCGCGAGACCGTCGAGTTCTTGGTGGCGCACCATCTCGAAATGTCATCGGCCATCCGGCGTCTGGATGTCTTCGATCCCCAGACGGTGCGCGCGTTCGCGGCGACGATGGGTACGACCGAACGGCTGAAGATGCTCTGCCTCCTCACTTACGCCGATCTTCAAGCCGTGAATCCCGAAGCCCTGACCCCGTGGAAGGCCGAGGCGCTGTGGCAATTTCAGGCGCGCTGCATGAACCATTTGTTGCGTAGCGTTGACGAGGAGCGGCTCGAAGGCGGCGATGCGGAAGACCGCGAGGCCGAGAGGATCGTTTCCTGCCTCGGCCCCACCGTCAACCGCCAGGACGTTTTACGGTTCTTGAAGGGGTTTCCCCGGCGCTATCTGCAGACTCACACACCGGAGGAGATTGCCGCTCACTGGGTTGGGGCGGCCGGCGCGCGAGGTGAAAAGGCGGCTCACGTCTCTCTTCGCCGGCAGGAAGCGTGCCATGAGTTGACGGTGATTGCGGTAGACCGGCCGGGCCTCTTCTCAACTCTTGCCGGGGTACTGATGGCCTGGGGGATGAATATTCTGAAGGTCGAAGCCTTCGCCAACCGCGATGGGATGGCCGTGGACACTTTCCGTTTCAACGACCTTTTCAGAACGCTCGATCTGAATCCGGCGGAAATTCCAAAGCTGGAGAATCAGGTGGCGGACGTGCTGGCGGGCAGGGTGGCGCTGGAAATCCTGATGAGCTCCAGGCTGGGGACCGGCCGTGTTGCCAAGCCCAAAGTCCGGATTCCGGCGCGAGTCACGTTTGACCATTCGAGCGCTGCTCACAGCACTTTGCTGGAATTGGTCACCCAGGATTTTCCCGGCCTGCTTTATTACGTCAGCTCGCTGATCGCGGCCCACGGCCATGACATTCAGATCGCGCTGATCGATACCGAAGGGCAAAAAGCCATCGACGTTTTTTACCTGACATCACAGGGTCAGAAGCTTTCCCCCGGCGCCGAGCAAGCCTTGCGCGAAGCGATTCTCGGCAAGCTCGTGCAGGAAAACCCAACACCCCCGGACCCCGCCCGATGATGTTTGCGTCCGCTCCTTTGCGGTCGCGGAACCGGGCATTCCCACTGCTTTCACCCGAGGAGCGAATGAGCAACGGCCCGTCTTCAGCTTGCCTTCTCGAACTCAAATTGATCTTTTGGATGTTTCCTGACGATCCGCTCAAGCCCAAAAAGCGTGGAGTCCTTGCGCTCGTCCTTCAGCTCCTGGAAGGACTTGGTGTTGATAGCTCCGCAGCGTGGACACTTTTGCAACGGCCGGTTTAGAATCAGAACCTTGGGCGCCGTTGAATGAAATATGGACTTGGCCGTGTCGTTGCCGGTGCGCATCAAACACTCGTAGCACAGAAACCAGTGGTTTCTATTTATTGGTTTGAACAGGTTAAGCAAGCCCATGGCTTTTTTCCTCAATTGCCTTCCAGGGATATTATGCTCAACGCGGAGGTAATATTTCAAGCGGCCCGGCTCACACCAACGCGCCGGGGGGTGGCCGCAAGCCAGTGTCCTGTCACAGCTAACTTTTTATCATCAAACCCGCGCTGTAGCGGCGCTCGGCGCCTGCCCCGCTGCAAAGCGGGGAGCGCCGAACTCGTTGAAAAAGATCGGCGGTCACAGACCGCCGCTACAGAAGCGCCTCAAGATCACTGTCAAGAATTAGCTGGGACAGGACACTAG
>JBOGKI010000543.1:0-3533 GCA_050745605.1 Terriglobia bacterium
GAACGAGAGTACTTGGCGCGTCGGCTCAGAAAAGGAGCGACACGGCGAGGGGTGTTTATAGATTAGTAAATATGTGGTGGATTGTCAAGGGAAAAGGCGAGGGGTGGTGACTCAGCTTGGCGTTGGCGATTCGTAATCAGTTGGTTCCTTTACCGTCATTCCAGCGAAAGCGCTGTCATTCCCGCTTGCGCGGGAATGACGGTTACCAGGCTCCCGCTGACGCTCCCAGCGCAGCGAGGCCAGGTCCTCCACCAGCAGAGTTTGGGAAATGCCCTGCGGCTGCCAGTCCTCCATCAGGCTTTCAAGCAGGCGCGAGAATTGAGCAGCGTCCTCGCCCAGGTCCTGCATGGTGGCGGCCACCAGGCGGGCATAGCCGCCCGAGCCGGAGTAATGGCCGTGGCGCAGAGCATTGCGCGATGAGCGGATCTTGCCGGCCCGAGAGCGCGGGCCGGTGGATTTCGTGGCGTTGCGGCGGTTGGCGGCAAACTGCGAAGTTGAGACGGGACGGGAAGGCATGGAAGTGCTCCAATCTTGAAGAGGATGCGCCCGGGCGGCGGAAAGCCGAGGGCGTGCGAGGGGTGTGTATAGAGTAGTACACAGGAAGGCGGGTGTTAATGGTGAACCCTCACCCACCGCTGCGCGGTCCCCCCTCTCCCGCTGGCGCGGGCGAGGGCTGTTTGTCTAGACTTTTGGGCGCCTACATCAAGGTGCGACGTAGGCGCCGCCCGTGCAGACCTGATACAAAGGGTCGGCGCGAGCCGCCTCTTGCTAACCAACTCCCTCCTGAAGCCGTCAATCCAAGAAGACATCAGCGGAATCGTTCCGGGCTCTTCGGTCCCGGTTCCGGGCTTTGCCGGAACTCGAAGCCGCTGATCGTCGTAAGTGGATTCGGAGGTCGTTCATGCGCGCGCTTCTGGGTAATGTTCGCTACGCATTGCGGCAGTTCCGGCGCTCGCCGGTTTTCACGGCGGCTGCGATGTTGACGCTGGCATTGGGAATCGGAGGAACCACGGCCATCTTCACGTTAATCCACGCGGTGATGCTGCGCTCCCTGCCCGTGTCTGATCCCGGGGCGCTCTATCGCGTGGGCGAAGGCGACGACTGCTGCGTGGAAGGCGGTCCTCAGGACAAGTGGGGGATGTACTCGTACGCGCTTTTTGAGCGGCTGAAAGCGCAAACGCCCGAATTTGAGCAAGTCGCTGCCTTCCAAGCCGGCAATTGGATCCAAAGCGTGCGGCGTGAGGGCGAGCAAGCTGCCAAGCCTTTGCATTCCGAGTACGTCACCGGGAATTACTTCTCGATGCTGGGGATTGGGGCTTTCGGCGGGAGAGTGTTCACGGAATCCGACGACCGGCCCGGCGCAGCGCCGGTTGCGGTGATCAGTTACCGAGCCTGGGAAACCCGTTACGGCGGTGAGCCTTCGGTGGTGGGTTCGACCTTCCTTATTGAGGGCCATCCTTTCACAGTGATCGGCGTGACCCCGCCCGGATTTTTTGGCGAAACGCTGCGCAGTGATCCTCCCGATATCTGGATTCCGCTGCAACAGGAACCCTTGATTGACGGTGACGGCACGCTGCTGAACCAATCCATCTCCGCGTGGCTGCGCATGATGGGCCGCCTGAAGCCGGGAGCTTCCATCCAGGGGATGGCGCCCCGCCTGACGGGAGTGCTGCGGCAGTGGATGCGTTATGATTCCGGCTATCCCGCCAACTGGATGCCGGAAGTCATTCACGATCTGCCCAAACAGGTGATTAACGTCATCCCGGCGGGCGCGGGTGTGGCCGAGATGAAGGAAGAGTACGGGCGCAGCCTGCAAATCCTTTTGACGGTTTGCGGTCTGGTGCTGCTGATCGCATGCGCCAATGTGGCGAACCTGCTGCTGGCTCGTGCCGTCGCCCGGCGCGGGCAAACCGCGGTGCGCTTGGCGCTTGGCGCCACGCGGCGGCAGATCATTGCGCAGGCTTTGACGGAAAGCGTGCTCCTTTCGATCGGCGGCAGCATTGCCGGGCTTGTGGTGGCCGTCGCGGCGGCGAGGCTGCTGCTGGCGCTGGCCTTTCACGGCGCACGCTTTCTTCCCATCAGCCCCATGCCATCCTTCGTGGTACTGGCGTTCGCCTTCGGACTGGCCCTGGTTACCGGTGTGATCTTTGGCGCTGCGCCGGCGTGGTTCGCCACGCGGACCGATCCCGCCGAGGCGTTGCACGGGGCGGGCCGCAGCACGGGCGACCATTCCACTTTCGCCCGCCGCGCCCTGCTGGTGGTGCAGGCGGCGCTCTCGGTGGTGCTGGTGGCGGGAGCGACCATGCTGGCGCGAAGCTTGAACAAACTGGAGCATCAGGATTTTGGATTCGGGGTTGCCGGAAGAGTGGAGGTGGAACTGCAAAGCCTGCCTGCAAGTTACAGCCAGGAAAAGCTGGCTGCAATCTATCGCCGGCTTGAAGACCGGCTGAACGCTTTGCCCGGGGTTAAAGGCAGCGCGTTGGCCCTCTACAACCCGCTCACGGACAACTGGGGAGAACTCATTCTGGTGGCGGGTCATCCTGCGCCCAAGATTGGCGAGGAGTCGGGATCGTCGTGGGACCGAGTGAGCGCCAACTTTCTTCAAGACTTTGGCATGACCATTCTGCGCGGCAGAGCGTTCACGCGGGCCGATAATGAGAACACTGCGCCGGTGGCGATTGTCAATCAAGCCTTCGTCAAGCGCTTCTTTAAGAGCAATGAAGATCCGCTCAACCAGCACTTTGGCCTGGACATTCCGGAAAATGCTGGAACCTTTCGCATTGTGGGTGTGGTGAGGGACGCCAAGTTTCAAAGCTGGCGATTGAACAAGCCGGCGAATCCCATGTTCTTCGTCCCGCTCGCCCAGAGCGTGAATTATCCGCAGGAGTTGATGAAGAAACTCGAAATGCGCTCCCACTTTATTGAGGGAGCCATGCTGGTGACCCATACGCCCGTCGGCGAACTGGAGCCGTTGCTCACCAGAACGCTCGCCGACGTGGACCCCAATTTCACCATCATCAGCGTGAGAACGATGCAGCAGCAGGTTGCCCTGGCGTTTGATCAGCAACGCGCCGTGGCCGGCCTTGCGGCGCTCTTTGGAATTGTGGCGCTGCTGCTGGCCTCCATTGGGCTCTACGGCGTCACGGCTTACAGCGTGGCGCGGCGAACCAACGAGATTGGCATTCGCATGGCGCTGGGTGCGGATCGCCCCAAGGTGGTGAAACTGGTGCTTCGCGGCGCGTTCCAACACGTAGTGGTGGGGCTGATCCTGGGACTGCCGCTGGCCGTGGGCGCTGGACGGCTGATCTCCTCACGGCTTTACGGGCTCACCATTTGGGACCCGTATGCCCTGACCCTTGCTGCCGGCGCGCTGGCCATCTGCGCGTTCTTCGCCGCAATCATTCCCGCCCTTCGCGCGGCATCCGTCTCGCCGGTGAGCGCGCTTAGAATTGAGTAGCTATCACCTTACGGGCTTACTTTTCAGTTCGGTCTTAAACATTGCCGGCGGGTGGCGACGACATCGCTTTCAATGT
>JBOGKI010000544.1:0-3494 GCA_050745605.1 Terriglobia bacterium
CAGGCGGTATTCTTTGGGGATGGGGGGATCACAACTCTCGGCGCCAACTGCTTCAACATGGCCATCATTGGTTCTTTCGTGGCCTTTCTAGTCTATCGCGCCATCGCCGGCCGCCAGGCCCTGACGTCCTCTCGGCGGGTGGTGGCAGCGGCGGTGGCGGGGTACATCGCCATCAATGCCTCGGCGCTGTGCGCGGCCATTGAGCTCGGCATTCAGCCGCTTTTCTTTAAAGATGGCGCCGGAGCGCCCCTCTACGCGCCCTACCCGCTAAGCATCGCCGTCCCGGCCATGATGATTGGGCATTTGACCTTCGCCGGATTCGCCGAATTGGTGGTATCCGGCGGAGTTGTCGCCTACCTGCAGCGGACCAATCCTTCTCTGTTGAAACACACCGCCCCCGGAGCCCTCGCCGGTAGTGAAGCAACCCGGACGGTCATGGCGCGCGGCGGCTGGAAAACCACGAGGCCGCTTTGGGTGGCTACGGCGCTGCTGCTGGTCCTGACGCCCCTGGGTATCCGGGCTGCCGGCACGGCGTGGGGCGAATGGGCCGCCCGGGACTTCACCAACCCGGCGATCCGCCTGAAGATTGCGGCCGCGTCGGGGAATGTGGCGCCCCCCGCGCAAGCGCCCCGAGGATTAAGACGCCTCTCCTCGATGTGGGTGGCGCCTTTTCCACGCTATGCTCCCCCCTTGGTACGGCGCCCGGCGTTTGGCTACATGCTTTCCGCCATGTTTGGCGCTGGCATCATCATACTGCTGTCGCTGATGATTGGTTGGCTTACGTCCAGAAAACGTTGGGAGGAAACACCCGGATGAAGACTGACGGGCGGGAGGTCCGAAGAATGCCAGCAGGTTCTCGCCGCAAGCGGCCCCGGAGCCTCGTCGAGCGTACCCTTGCGAGTTTTGTTGATGCGATGGAACACGCCTTTTATGCCGAAGAATTGGCAAGGACGGACGGCCTGCTACAGCGGATTGATCCGCGTGTGAAAGCCGTTGGCATCGTAGCTGTGGTCATCGCGGTGGTCCTAGCGCACAAGCTCTGGATGGTCCTGGGACTTTTCGCCGTGGCGGTGGTGATGGCAGCCTTGTCCCACGTGCCTCTGCAACTCCTGGCTAAGAGGATTTGGATCGAGGTGCTTCTGTTCACCGGGGTCATCGCCCTACCGGCCCCTTTCATAACTCCTGGCCAACCCCTGGTTCACGTCCCGGTGATCCACTGGGCGGTCACTGCGCAGGGTCTGACCGCCGCCGGATTTCTTGTCATGCGGGTTGAGGCGGCGGCCACTTTGACGGTGCTGCTGGTGCTTTCGACGCCGTGGAGTCACGTCCTAAAGGCGCTTCGCGTGCTGCGGCTGCCGGCCGTTGCAGTGGTGATCCTGGGAATGACTTACCGCTATATTTTCCTGCTGCTGCAAACCGCGCACGATATGTTTGAATCGCGCCGCAGCAGGATGGTGGGTGAGTTGGAAGGCTCCGATCGCCGCCGCGTGGCCGCGGCCAGCGTGGGGGTTCTAATCTCCAAAAGCTTTCAGCTCAGCTCCGGCGTTTACATGGCCATGCAATCGCGGGGATTTCGCGGCGACGTCCACGTTCTTGAAGACTTTCAAACCCGGCCGCTCGATTGGATTGTGCTGGCTGGTTTCTTCACACTGGCGATTGCGGCCGTTTGGTTTGGACGATGACGCTGTTCAATGCGAATCCGGAAACGCCCGTTCCAATTTTCGATGTTCGCAACGTCACCTATCGATATCACCATGCGACGGCGCTCGACGGATTGAGTCTGATGATCGAGCCGGGAGTGCGATACGCCTTGTTGGGGGCAAACGGCTCTGGCAAGTCTACCCTCCTCAGAATCCTCGACGGTCTCTACTATCCAGAACAGGGCACAATTCATTTCTGCGGTCAACCGCTCACCGAGGAACGACTGCACGACGATGGGTTCGCGTTTGATTTTCGCCGTCGAGTCGGGCTGGTATTTCAAAACCCGGACATCCAACTTTTCTCCGCTTCCGTCTTCGACGAAATCGCTTTTGGCCCGCTTCAGCTTCGCTGGCCTCGGGAGCAAATCCTGCAGCGGGTGACGGGAGCCATGGAAGTCATGGAAATCGGCCTCCTCAAGGACCGAGCACCCCACGAGCTATCGCACGGCGAGAAGAAGCGCGTGGCGCTGGCTTCGGTGCTGGTCCTCGATCCTGAAGTTTTGCTACTGGATGAGCCCACCGCCGCGCTCGACCCGCGGAGCGAGAGCCACATGATCGACTTTCTGGTGGGGTGGAGGGGCGGCGTGAAGACCGTTGTGACCACGACGCACGATATGGACATCGTCGAAGACATTGCCGACCACTGCTACGTTTTTGAGAGTGGCCGTGTGGCCGCCGAAGGCACTCCCGCTGAAATTCTGGCGGATACGCCCATGCTCGAACGCGCCCATCTCGTCCATGCTCATCGCCACATTCATGCTTCCGGCGAAGTCCATTCTCACCCTCATCTTCACCGGCATGAGCACTGAGTAGGAGTTTGGTAATAGCCGTCAGCACTCAGCGATCAGCAGTCAGCAAGGAGTACGCCGTTGCTGGTTGGGAGTTGAAAGCTGACCGTTTTTGGTACTCCATGTCCGGCTGAAGTCGGCACCCTGAATTGTCACCACGATGCTTCCACTTGACCGGTAGCCGCGGCGAGCGAATTTCCTCGCCTTGGCTACGTGATGTGTCGAATGCGCCTGATCCCTGTCATGCCAAACTCCGCCATGTTGGCGCCATCCGCCGAGTGATATAATCTTGCGGCGGATATCTGCACAGGCCGAAGCCGCCCTTCCGGAGCCGAGCGGATAAGAGGAATAAGAAAAGCTACGAATCTCTTCGGCTACCGATTTCGAACCAGCTAACTCCAAAAATGCCTTTAAAGCGTCCCTCCGTCGCGTTGACCAGAAAATACGCGGTGACCACTGTGGCCGAAGCAAAAACGATTGCTCTTCGATGGCTGCGAGACATTGGGTTGGAGAACGCGACATCGTTCGGACTCCCAGAAGTCGATGATCGTTATCACATATGGCGCGTTCCGGTCCTGCAGCGTGGATCCAGGAATCGAATGGGAGAGATCGTAATCGATGCTCGGAGTTCATTGGTGCTGGCTTCGGAAACTACGAAACGTGAGGCGCTCGAAGCTCGATTGCTTGGAAGGCAGAATGGCGACGATGCGCGACCGGAGTCGCGCAAAGTTCTGCTTTCCTGGGTGCGAAATTCGATCATTCACGGCGACTGCGAACCATCACTATTAGACATGCCCGCCGAGTCGATTGGCCTGATTTTTACGTCTCCTCCCTACTACAATGCACGGCCCGAATACGAAGACTATTTTTCGTATGAGGAATATCTGTTAAAGATACGCCGGGTTATTCATAACTGCCATCGTGTTCTTTCGGAGGGGCGGTTTTTTGTAATTAATGTTTCGCCTGTCTTGCAAAGGAGAGCCTCCCGCAACGAGGCATCCAAGCG
>JBOGKI010000545.1:0-3494 GCA_050745605.1 Terriglobia bacterium
GAACATATTCCCGACCGTCGAATTCGATACTCCCACTCCTCCCGTCTTCTCCCAGGTGTAATTGACGATACCGGGATCGAGAGTCAAAAGCTCATCGTAGCTGCGGCCGTTCAGGGGCAGATTTTTCACTTGGCTTTCCCCGACCAAGCCGGATATTTCGGTGGTGGTGGCGCTGACTTCTGGCGCTTCGCCTGTCACCGTCACTTGCTGCCTGACCTCTCCGAGCTGCAGGATCAAATTGACGATTGCCTCTTGCCCAACCACCAGGCTGATTCCCTTGTGGACCTCAGAGCGAAAGCCATCCTTTTCGGCGGTGAGCTCGTATTTCCCAATCGGCAGCGAGACAAGATCGTAACGCCCTTGATCGCCGGTTACAGCCTTGCGAACCAAGCCGGTTTCGACGTTCCTGGCGATGACGGTAACGCCGGGCAAATCTGCCCCGGACTGATCATAAGCCGTTCCGGATAGCGATGCGAACACTTGCGCTTG
The DNA here is from genome assembly GCA_050745605.1 of Terriglobia bacterium. Lineage (GTDB taxonomy): Bacteria > Acidobacteriota > Terriglobia > UBA7540 > UBA7540 > CALCEB01. Next base: position 490 of record JBOGKI010000545.1, read on the forward strand.
GGCCGGCTGCGATAATCCTATGAACCCGACCATCAAAAAAAGGCCGCAAGCCAGGAAAGTTTTTTCACTCAAGAACATAGCCTCCTTTCTCTTCTGAACTAAAGTCACTCCGTCCGGGAACGCTGGAATGAGAAGTTATAACGTAAATGGACGATTTAAGTCAATTAGATATGTGAGGTATATATGATTGTATGCTGTTAGCCTGGATTATTCGTCAGCTTGGCACCGAGACCGGAAGGTGCGATCCGACTGCGGCGAAGATGGCGGAGGAAACGGGAGGGAGCCGTCCCTGCCATCAAATAATAGCCCGATGGCCGGCCTACAGGACGGCCTCAAGCCGGCTGTGGGTGCGGAGTTTTTTATTGATAGGGTAGAGATGATTGCGCAGCGTATCCTATGCTCGTAGCCCGCCCCCCTCTACATCGTCGAACACAATCGTGATTGTGACTGCGATGTGGGTATTGTTGGAAAGAACTTGTACTGAAGAAAACTGCCGTTGGCCGGTTTATTGTCCAAGAACTCGGTAAAGCGGACCTCGGTGACTTGGGCTGCGGCGAGGTAATCTGGGGGGATGAATCGCGTTTCGTGGCATATTTGACTTGCGCCTTGGTCATCCACATTTTGTAGCTTGAAAACATGCCGACTCGACTCTTCCTCGAAGATAGGAACAACAACTGGACGTAAATTGATGTCGTTTTGCCGCACCATTTCGCGCCGGAGCCTGGCAGTTTCAATTGCATACCAACAAACGAAGCAAGCCGTGATGAAGAGTACACCAGTCTGCACCCACACCGCGAAAAATATCGGCACCTCCCTCCCGAGCAACGAATATATAAGCGGGTAGCGCAAAGTTTGTGGATTTCAAACTCCGCGGGTTTCCTCTCGGGACCGGAGGGAAGCCGCTGACTTCCTGGAAAACGGAAGTCTGGGCCAGATGCTCATCGCCATCGCTGAAATCTCAGAAATCTCATTTGAGAAACTTCTCGGCCTCCGCCAAAAACTCGCGGGCTTGCTCAATCATTCTGGTGACTTCTGCCTGGCCGATAACCGCGTCAAAGCCGTAGTCGGCTTGAAGCCTTCGGTCAAAAGCATCCAGCAAGAACCGATGAAATTTTGCATCCATGAGTCCAGTCTTGGCGAAATGCTCTCCAAAAAGCGCATGGACCCCGCCATGCTTTCGGGAGCGGAAACCCTTTTCGCTGAGCAAAGCCTCAGCGATATAGAACATGGCGTAGTAAGCCCGTCCTGCGGCGAAATCGACGTCGTCGTGTTGAAGAAGCATCTCCGCCGCCCGGATGGCGCGCCGAGCCTTTCCCAGTACCTTTCGGGCGTCCGCATTCACGCTGGAATCGACTCCTCGCGGACATTGGCCAGGGACGGGCCCTCGCCTTTTAGCCATTCCCGCTCGGATACAAAAACCCGGCTCACGCTGATTCCCTGTGCTAGGGAAAGGCCGGAAACCAGTTCGCTAGTGCGGTCGATTTCGGCTCCATACGAGTCGAGCCGGTCAAGAACGATGAGGACATCCAGATCGGATTCGTCTTCTGCTTCTCCGCGAGCATAGGAACCATAAAGATAAACGCCGCGCAAACGCTCGCCATAGAGGCCCTCCAACCCCGGTCTGAGTTTCGTGAACAAAGTCTCGGCGGTCTTTGTCATAGCTCCTTGCTTCTTGACAGTGGCGGGACATGCAAGTCAGCGCCGTCATTCTGAGCAAAGGCTGAGAATGGTTGACTGGCCACCACTTGTAGAAACTCCATACGATGTTATCATGACACCCCCTTGACGGTAAAACCATCAACAATAACTAGGCGGTTTCGCCAGCCGTGTTCACCGCCTTGCCGCCTTCACCGCTCCCCGCTCAAACACCATCTCGCCCTTCTTCAGGTCAGCGTCGATGCGCACCTTGTCGCCGGGCACGATCTCGCCGTCCAGCATTTTCAGAGCCAGCGGGTCCTGAATGGCGCGTTGGATGGCGCGCTTCAGCGGCCGCGCTCCGAACTGCGGATTGTAGCCTTCGCGGAAGAGCAGCTCGCGAGCCTTATCCGTCAGCTCAATTTCGATTTTGCGCTCCGCCAGTATTTTCTTCAGTCCTTCAAGCTGCAGCTCAATAATCCGGGTGATCTGAGCTTTGCCGAGCGGCCGGAAGATGACAACTTCATCGATTCGGTTCAGGAACTCCGGCCGGAAGTGTTCCAGCAAGGTCTCATGCACCTTGCGCTTCACTTCCTCCGTCACCGGCTCCGAATCCTCCCCGCCGCGCCCCGCCAGTTCATGCAGGAAGTGCGAGGCGATGTTCGAGGTCATCACGATCACCGTGTTCTTGAAGTCCACGGTGCGGCCTTTGCCGTCGGTCAGGCGGCCGTCGTCCAGAATCTGCAGGAAGATGTTGAAGACATCAGGATGCGCCTTTTCGATTTCGTCAAACAACAGCACGGAATAAGGCCGGCGGCGCACCGCTTCCGTGAGTTGCCCGCCCTCTTCATAGCCGATGTAACCGGGCGGCGCGCCAATCAGGCGCGCCACGGCGTGCTTCTCCATGTACTCGGACATGTCGATGCGCAGCATGGCGCGCTCATCGTCAAACAGGAATTCGGCCAGCGCCCGCGCCAGCTCGGTCTTGCCCACGCCCGTAGGCCCCAGAAAGAGGAACGAGCCAATCGGCTTCTTCGGGTCGGCTAACCCGGCCCGGCTGCGACGCACGGCGTTTGCCACCAGCTTCAAGGCTTCATCCTGGCCGATGACGCGCAGGCGAAGGTTGTCCTCCATACGCACGAGCTTGGCAATCTCGCCCTCCAGCATCTTGGTGACCGGAATTCCAGTCCACTTGGAGACCACTCGCGCTACGTCTTCCTCGTCCACTTCTTCCTTCAACATGCGGCCGTTCTTCTGCGTCTCCTCCAGCTTGCTATTGGCCTGAGCAAGCTGCTTCTCAAGCGAGACGAGTTTTCCGTAGCGTATCTCCGCAGCTTTGTTCAGGTCGCCATCCCGCGTCGCTCTCTGCT
>JBOGKI010000546.1:0-3484 GCA_050745605.1 Terriglobia bacterium
CTCATAGAGCGCCGCTACAGCAAACTGCACCACTGCCTAAAAAAGGCGCGCCGTGGTTGCGAGTCGAACCGGGTCGGCACAACAACATGGTGTGATTCCTTGGGGCCGCGCGAGGGGGGCAATTACGGCCAGGGAGGATCGGGCTGATATATTACTTAAGAGTTAATAATAACTGAAGAGGGACTGAGAGTCAAGACGTTTTTATGTCTTGGCGGTGAGTCGGAAGGTGTGAAAAAATCTACGGCGCCTGTCATCCCGAGCGAAGACGCCATGAGCCTTTGGCTCACCACTTGGCATGAAAAAGCCTGGATTCCCGCTTGCGCGGGAATGACGTCCTGGGTCACCCCCGCGAAAACGGGGGTCCATTGATAAACGCTCTGTTTTCAGCGGCGCTTTCGGCTATTTTCATGGCAGACCTCATGGGCCTTCGGCCCACCACCGTGCATGAAAATGGCGTAGGGGCACCACTACGAGAGCCAAACTGAGCCACTGCCCGGCCATGCCCCTGGCACCTCAAGAATGACCCCACCCCTGCCGATAATTCCTTGCAGTTTGCGGGCGGACGCGTTGCATCCACCCAAGCCATTTTCTTTGCGTGCAGGGACGGGAATGGCGGCGAAGAGGCGTCTGGCGCTGAATGCCCGGGGCGGGCGAAGCATGGGCTCACGATGAACCTCCTGAACTCGTCAATGGTCGTGCTGGCGCAGATGGCGACGAGCGCTGCCGCGGTGGCGGCGGTGAGGCGCTGGCGGTCCCGCGTGGAGCGAGCCGACGCCGGTAAGCCGTTTCAACAGGAATGGGAGGAGAGCGGTTGGAGGAGCCTGCACCGTGGCGAGTTCCAGCTTTGCCGCATCGTTCCCATCGAGGATCGGCTCCAGGCAGAATTCATTGTTCAGGATGAGCGCCGGGCCGAACTGGGACGCTTCCGCGGCCGCTCCGGCACAGCCGTAACCATCGAATACGTCGCCCGGCAAGGCAGAGAGATGATCTCGTCACGACCCATGGCCAACGGGCCAATGCAGCGCGCCTCGAAACAATCGATCCAGATTCGAGACGAGAATCAACTGATGGCTGAGGCTTTCCGACAAGCCGGACTGTCCCGCACGTTCTATCGGCTTTTGTGGCAGCAGCAAGAGTTTCGAATTGAGAAAAGAAAATGGCTCACGCGAGGTACAAGTTTCGTCCGCCGCGATGCGGAGCTGATCGGCGTATTCCGGCGGACGGCGGGACTTTCCCGTAAGACCCTGTTGGCGCTGAGAAACGACCTGCCCGAGGAGCTGAAAGTCTGCCTCGGCGCGATTGCGGTGCTGGAGTGGACGTAGCCCTCTGCTATAGCGCAGATCGCTTTAACAGAAAAACTTGAAGTTTTGCTTGAAGCTGGCCATCGGAGCAGTTGAGGGCATTCACCTCCATCAACAGAGCTCGGCTTTTCAAGATATTTCCGGATCGCGGTGGCGGCCCACTTCGGGCGGTACCCGGAAAAACGGACGAATCGTGAAATCGTAGATGACTCCGCCCGCGATTCCACCCACCATCGGAGCCGCAATGTAAATCCACCATTCATTGCCGCGCGGACCGGGGAAGGCAATCCGGCCATACCCCAAAAAGTAACCAAAAAGGCGAGGACCAAAGTCACGCGCCGGATTCACAGCGTCCATGGTCAGCGGCGAGCCGATGGCGACGATGACCGTGACCGTGAGTCCAATGAAAAGTCCGGACAGATTGCTGCCCGGAGCCAGTGAGTTGCGGTTGTCAATCAGGGCCAGGATGGCAGCCAGCAAAAAGGCGGTAAGAACGGCTTCGACCAGGAAGGCAACGCCTCCCGGCACCTTGGCGAAGTTCGCCGACCCGGTTCCGACCGAGCCGGGATTCGGATAAAAGCAACTGAAAACCATCATCAGTTTCTGGCTTCCCGGCTGGCCCATCACCACGCCCATCTTGTGTCCGGCTGGACTCCAGAAACCCAGCCACATGACCCAGACGATCAGCGCGCCGGCGCAGGCTCCGGCGATCTGGGACAGGATGTAGGGTGGAACCTTGCGCCAAGGAAAGTCGCGGAATGTGGCCAGGGTTATGGTGACAGCGGGATTAATGTGGGCGCCGGAAACGCCGCCCGTGATGTAGACGGCCAGCGCCACGGCCAAGCCCCAGACCAGCGCCACGCCGGTGAGGTCCAGCGCGCCCGTAAAGACGGCAACGGCCGTGGTGCCATCGCCGATCAGTATCAATAACAGGGTTCCCCAAAACTCCGCGCTGCATTCGCCGAGAAGCTGATTCTTCATATGGGTCAAGACGGAAAGCCGGAACGGCGGTTCTTCTGTCCCTGGATTTTACGCCGTCGCGGCCGTATCTCTCAGCGCCGGCATTGAGAATCAATAGCTCCGGCGGGAGGGAACGCCCCGCTACCCGAACCGTTGCGGGCTTGGGCGCCGCCGCTGGCGCAAAAGCTAGCCCAAAAAGCAAGTGAGTATAGCAGAATCATCGCGTTCATTGTAAACTCGGAAAATTTGAATGCCGGGATACTCGATGGGTGGGCAAGCTTCCTCGGCCGCCGATGCTCCCGGGTCCGGCGGACTTTGCCTTTCCGGCCTTCAACCGGAGCCATCCTCGCTGCGGCAAACGGCGTGACGATGGTTCTCACCAGCGCAGCACATCTTCGGATTAGGGCAGGGAATATTGGGCGTCTTCCTTGGGCTTTCGGCGGCATGTTCCTGGGGTTTGGCGGATTTTCTGGCCCGCTTCGCCACGCGCCGGATCGGCGCATACCGCACGCTGTTCTTCATGCAGCTTTTCGGCTTTCTGGGATTGACCCTCTATTTGTCGTTGGCGAGTGGAACCCCGCACATCCGCGACTTGGCTCTCCAAATGTCGGCTGCCGCTTGGATGTCGACGATCGTGGCTGCACTGCTCAACGTCGCCGCGTCGCTGGCGCTCTACCGGGCTTTTGCGACGGGAGCGCTGGCTGTTGTGGCGCCGGTGGCCGCCAGTTACCCGGTGCTGACAATTGTGCTGGATTCGTGGAGCGGCGAGAGATTGACCGCGATGCGCTGGACGGGATTGTTCGCGGCTCTGGTGGGCGTGGTGCTGGCGGCCAGTCCCCACAATACCAAACAAGGGGCGAAAGCGAACCGTGCAGAAGCAAGCCAGCGGTCGCCCAGGGCACGGGTCGCAAGCGGCGTGGGCTGGGCGATGTTGGCTTCGGCCGGGTTTGGCGTCATGTTCTGGTTGCTGGGCTTTCGGGTCACGCCGTTGCTGGGCGGGATTGCTCCGATCTGGATCTTCCGGGTCATCGCCTTGCTGACGCTGGCGGCGGCATCCCGGCCGGCGCGGCAACCACTGCGGCTGCCGGACGGGAGGACCTGGTGGCTGCTGGCGGGTACCGGCTGTTTTGACACCGCGGCATTTGTCGCAACCGCGATCGGCCTCACCACCGAGCAGGTTTCCGTGGTGACAGTGCTCAGCTCGCTTTTCGGCGCTGTCACCG
>JBOGKI010000547.1:0-3480 GCA_050745605.1 Terriglobia bacterium
GTTCACAAGAGGGTTGGTCTGCACTACATCGACTTTCGAGAGATGCCGGACTGAAAACAAAAAACTTGGTGAATCACGTCGCCCCAAAATAATCAAAATCCGGTGTGTCGTGACGAACTTGGGCTAGACCGCAGGTCTGGACGGCGGTCATAGACCGCCGCTACAGCGAGGCTGGCATTAGACTCGCACTTCCGCGAACGATTTGTCCAGAATCCGGAGCGCTTCATCCGCGTCAGCTTTGCCGATGGTGAGCGGCGGGGAAATACGCAGCACATTTCCGAAAAGGCCGCCCTTGCCCAGCAGCAGGCCATTCGTCCGGCACAGTTCCACAACTTGCACGGTGGCTTCCGGGGCCGGCTCCTTGGTCTTGCGATCCTTCACCAGTTCCACGCCTTGCATCAATCCCATGCCGCGCACGTCGCCGATCACCGGATGTTTCTCCTTCAACTTTTCCAGCCCCTGCCGCAAATGCGTTCCAACTTCATGGCAACGGTCGAGAAGCTTATCCTCTTCGATCACTTCGATCACGGCGCGAGCCGCAATGGAGCTCACCGGGTTGCCGCCGAAAGTGGAAATGGTCAGGCCCTTGAAGGCGTCCGCCACTTCAGGCGTGGCCAGGGTGGCGCCGATGGGGACGCCATTGCCCATGCCTTTTGCCGTGGTGATGATGTCCGGCTCCACCTCCCAGTGCTCAATGCCGAACCACTTCTTCCCGGTTCTGCCAAATCCGGTTTGCACTTCGTCTGCAATGAAGAGGCCGCCATATTGCTTGACGATGCTAAACACGATCTTGAAATACTCCGGGGGCGGCGTGATGAAACCGCCCACGCCTTGGATGGTTTCCGCCAGAAAGGCGGCAATGCGGCCGGACGTGGTGGTTCGAATCACTTCTTCCACATCCTGGGCGCACGCCACGCCGCAGCTTGGATAGGTCAATTGCAGCGGGCAGCGGTAGCAATAGGGGCTGAGGGCGTGGCTGATGCCCACACTGACCACACCCGCCTTCCGCCACGGCGCCTGCGCGGTGAGCGACTTGGCGAGCATGGAATGGCCGCTGTAACCGTGACGCAGGGCCACCACGTCAAAGCTGTCCGTCGCCATCCGCGCCAGCAGCACGGCGGCCTCATCCGCCTCGGTGCCGCTGTTGGTGAAGAAGCTCTTCTGGATTTTGCCGGGCGTGATCTGCGCCAGCTTCTCCGCCAGCGCCACGATCTGCTCGTTGGGGTAAAGGGTAGAGGTGTGCTGCAGGCGGTCCACCTGCTGCTTGATTTTGCTGGTTACCTTGGGATGGCAATGCCCCACGCCGATCGTCAGAATTCCTCCGAAAAAGTCCAGATAGCGCTTCCCTTCCGTGTCCCACAGGTAATGACCCTGCGCGTGATCCGCAACCAGCGGCTCTTTGAAGTAATTAACAACGCAAGAGAAGATGTACTTCCGGTGCTTTTCAAGCACTTCGCTGCGCGTCATAAACACCCCATTAGAAGAAAGTATGAATCTGAATCAAAATTTGGGAAATGGATCAATCGGCAGGTCGTGACTCAGTTTGATGTTTCCTGCCAAAGTTCATCCCCGTCATTCCCGCGAAAGCGGGAATCCATGCCGGATCAGAACCCTTTCCCGCCCGAGGGCCAAATGCCACTCCGGTTTGCGGACTGGATTCCCGCTTTCGCGGGAATGACGATCAAGGAGCAAACCGATGAAGGATCGCCAAGCTGAGTCGCTACCCAGAAATCGGCTGTGAATCAACCGGCGCGGCGCTGAACCAGCGGCCCAATCCTTCAATACTTGCCGGACGACATCGTCGCTGGGGACACGGTTGCGTCTTGAGCTGAGCTTGCGGAACTCCCGCCGGCGGCTTGCTGCAGGATCTTGACGCTGGCGCTGGCGCCGATGCGGGTGGCGCCGGCCGATAACATGGTCTTCAAATCCTCATAGGAGCGGATGCCGCCGGCCGCCTTGACGCCCATGCCCGCGCCCACCGCCAATCGCATCAGCTCCACGTCATGGGCCGTGGCGCCGCCGGTGGAAAATCCGGTGGAGGTCTTGACGAAATCGGCGCCCGCCGACTGCGCCAGACAGCACGCCTGCACTTTCTCTTCGTCGGTGAGCAGGGCGCATTCCAGAATGACCTTGCAGAGGGCTCCGCCCCGATGGCACGCTTCGACCACGCCGCGAATATCCTGCCCGGCTCGCTCCAACTCACACGACTTCAGGGCGCCGACATTCATCACCATGTCGATTTCCTGCGCGCCCAGCCGGATGGCTTCTTCGGCCTCGAAGATCTTGGCGGAAGTGAGCGTGGCTCCCAGCGGGAAACCCACCACGGTGCAAACCTTCACCGCGCTGCCGCTGAGTTCCCGGGCCGAAACCGGCACCCAGTAAGCGTTGACGCAAACACTGGCGAAGCCATACTGCCGGGCTTCCGCACAGATTTGAAGAACCTGCTTCAAGGAAGCCTCCGGACGGAGCAGGGTGTGATCGATCGCACGGGCGATTTCCGTGGGGAAACCGGCGACGCTCCCCGCCGTGGTCAGACGGTCCGCTCCGGCCGACACCACGCGGCATGCCTTCTCCCAGCAGGCGGCGCCGCAGTTGCCGTCACCGCCAGGACAGACGCCGTCGTCGCCACCGCATCCCCGCAGCGCACAGAGACCTTCGCTCGCCAGACGCTGGAGGACTTCGTCCGCAATCGAATCGATGATGGCGGCGGGACCCGAGCCGGGAGCGGCAGGAACGGTGGCTTGCTCCATTTGGTTGATCTTGTCAATCCGCCGTTGATGCCGCCCTCCCGCGAAGGCGGTTTCCAACCAGACGGCCACGATTTCGCGAGCCTCTTCCGGGCGTAGCCACCGGGCGCCGAGCGTGAGCACGTTGGCATCATTATGCTCGCGGCTGGAGCGGGCGGCGGCGCGGTCCACGCAGAGCGCCGCCCGGATTCCGGGTTTCTTGTTCGCGGCAATGGCCGATCCGATGCCCGCGGCGTCAACCAGGACGCCACGCCACGCCTCACCGCTCGCTACGGCGTCAGCCACAGCCTTGGCGAAATCCGGATAATCCACCGGGTCTGCGGATTGAGGTCCGAAATCCTTGACGACGTAACCCAATGGCGCCATGAATTGCTTCAGGTACTCTTTCAGCTCGTAGCCGGCGTGGTCCGAAGCCAGCGCCACAAGAGCCTTGGAGGAGGTCTTCAACCCGCCAGGGCTCGGCGATGGGCTTTCAGCCAGGTCAACAGCCGGTGATCCGTTGGCGCTGTCCTTCTTCGGCTCATCGAAACGAAATCGGATGGATCGCTCCGTGGCGCTCTCACGAGCGCGGTCGGTGATGATGGCGCCGGCAGGGATCACCATCTCGGTCCCTTCCGGAACCGAAAGCATTTGCTCCGATGTGATGATCCGCCTGCTCATGGGGTAGCGGTTCGCCGGTTATACGGGATTATTCATAAAGTCTAATTCGACCGTCAGGGCACGGTTTTAACCG
>JBOGKI010000548.1:0-3457 GCA_050745605.1 Terriglobia bacterium
CTACAGTGACCGCGAGCTCACCAAGCTGAGCCGCGTCGCGCGCCAGTCGGGGGCAGGCGCTTTGGTGACAACGGAAAAGGATCTGATGAACCTGCCGCGTGGCTGGAGACTCGATATTCCGGTCTTGATCTGCCGGATTGAAGCGCAGTTCACCGAACCGGAAAAATTGGAGGAAGCTCTGCTGGACCTGCTGGAAAAGAGGCGCCTGGCAAGTCCGGCGGCAGCGCCGCTTTGATTCAAAATCAAAAGCATCGGGTTTTTGGTTAAACTAATACGAAAGCGAGAAGCGAGGTTGCAACCTCGCTGTGGCGGCGGTCGGAGTTTTGCCTGGAAGGGACCGCCGGCTGGACGGCGCTCATAGAGCTGTAGCAGTGGTCGGAGTTTACCCTGGAAGGGACCGCCGGGCTGGACGGCGCTCATAGAGCTGTAGCGGCGGCCGGAGTTTACCCTGTAAGGGACCGCCGGGCCGGACGGCGCTCATAGAGCGCCGCTACAGCTTATGTCCCTCTGCATAGCAGAACGCGGGTGAATCACAGAATGATCGTTCGTCACTGTTGCCTGCGCAATCCGCAGAAGATTATGGTTCGCTCGACCAACTGGATCGGCGACGCCGTGATGGGCTTGCCCGCTCTGGAAGCCCTGCGCGAACGTTTTCCCGAGACCGAAATCGTTCTGATTTCAAAGCCGTGGATGAGCGAGGTCTACAAGAATCATCCCGCCGTTGACCGGCAAATCATCTACGATCCGGATGGAGAGCATGCCGGCCGCCGCGGATTTTCCAAATTGATCCATCGCCTGCGTGACGAGGATTTTGACGGCGCGGTACTTTTCCAGAACGCTTTTCACGCCGCCTGGATGGCCTGGAGGGCGCGCATCCCGGTGCGCCTGGGCTATGCTCGCGATGGGCGCAGCGCCTTGCTGACGGAAGCCATTGAAACGCCACCCCCCGCCGCCTATGGCCATCAGCCTTATTACTATCTGCATCTGCTCTTCCGCGCCGGTTTGATCGAGCAGCCCGAGACGCCGCGGCCCCTGACGGAAACCTGGCTGACCGTCGATAACACGGAGCGAGCATGGGCCAAAAGAGAGCTGGAATCGCTAGGACTGCAAGGACCACGCTTCCTGGTGGGGATCGCGCCGGGAGCCGCATTTGGCCCCGCCAAGCGCTGGCCCGGAGATCGCTTTGCGGCCCTGGCAGACCGGCTGGTCACGGCGTTGAATGCAGACATTCTGATTTTCGGATCGCGCCCTGAGAAGCAAACAGCCGGCGAAATTGCCCAGCAGATGGAACACACGCCTTCCGTGCTGGCCGGAGAAACCACCTTGCGCCAATCCATGGCGCTGCTCGAGTGCTGCCGGCTGGTAGTGACCAACGATTCGGGGCTTATGCATCTCGCCTCCGCTTTGGGCCTGCCGGTGGTCGCCACCTTCGGCTCCACGGACGAAAGCGCGACGGGGCCACTAGGCCCGAATCCGCGCATTGCCAAGCACCGGGTGGCCTGCAGTCCCTGCGGGCTGCGAACGTGTCCCATCGACTTTCGCTGCATGGAGGGGCTGAGCGTGGCCCACGTTTACCGGGCCGCCCTGGAGCTGGTGAAACAGCTTGGAATCACGCACGACCGGCCAGCGCCGAATCGAGGCGCACGGTGAGCGACGAACCTCGTCATGTTCTGGCGGGCGTCCCGCATTGGACGGCTGAGAACCTTCAGGATGCGGTTGAAACCATGCTGCTGTATTCCAGCGCCACGAGTCCGGCGAGCGTGAAATGAAGATTGCGGCCAAAGATCGCGCCTCTCTCATTTCGATCATCGCGCGCTTTCCGGCGCAGCGCATTGTGGTGCTCGGAGACTTGATTGCGGATGAATATATCCACGGCGAGATTTCCCGCGTCTCGCGCGAGGCGCCCGTCCTGATCTTGAAGGAGCGGGAAAGGAGAATCCTTCCCGGCGGTGGGGCCAATGCCGCCAATAACCTGGTGGAATTGGGAGCACAGGTCACACTGGCCGGCGTGGTGGGCGAAGATGAAATAGGACAGGCGCTGATTTCGATCTTTGAGCAGAAGAGCGTTGACACCCGATGGGTCTCGCGCCCGCCACGCTATTCCACGCCCACCAAGTCGCGCGTGCTGGGCGGCCTCGGCCATGGCCACATGCAGCAGATTGTCCGCATTGACCAGGAGCCCAGCGCGCCGGTGCCACCCAAGCTCCGTCGCGGCCTGAGCCGGAATGTGTTGCTGCTGCTGCGGAGCGCGTCCGGACTGCTGGTCTCCGATTATGGATTTGGCGCGACCAGCGCGCGCGAGCTGGACTTCCTGCGTCGGCGCTGGAGTCGTAAGCTGCCCGTGACCATTGATTCCCGCCATGATCTTTTGACCTACCGTCACGTCACGGCCGCGACGCCGAATGAGCCGGAGCTGGAAGCGGCTTTCCAGAAGCGCATTGGAAACGATCTGGAACTGCTCCATGAACTCGGCATGAAGGTCCTCGCCCGCCAGTCGCTTCAGGCGCTGGTAGTAACGCGCGGTAAGGAAGGAATGGTGCTATTCGAGCCAGGGCGCGCGCCTTTGCATCTCCCCATCTTTGGCTCGGATCAGGTGGCGGACGTCACCGGCGCCGGAGATACCGTGATTGCGGCGTTCAGCTTGGCGCTGGCGGCGCGCGCCAGTTTCACCCACGCGGCGATGCTGGCGAATTGCGCGGGCGGCCTGGTGGTGATGAAGAGCGGAACCGCCACGGTCAGCGGCCGCGAGCTCACGGAGGCAATTCGCAACGCATGACCGGAAAGATCATTCCCCGCAGCGCGGTCCGTGGCTTGGGGGACGGTCTGCGCTCGCAGCGCCAGTCCATCGTTTTCGCCAACGGCTGCTTTGACCTGTTGCACGTGGGCCATGCGCGCTATTTGGGCGGAGCGGCACAGCAGGGTGATGCGCTGGTGGTCGGCGTCAACAGCGATCGCGCCGTCAGAGAGCTCAAGGGCCCGGGCCGCCCATTGCTGGATGAAGCGGCCCGGGCCGAGCTGGTGGCGGCGCTCGAGGTGGTGGATTACGTGGTGATCTTTGATGATTCGACCGCGGAGGCCATGCTGCGGGATCTTCGTCCCGACGTGCACTGCAAGGGGACTGATTACACCGCGCAATCCGTTCCGGAGAGGAAGGTGATGGAGGAGCTCGGCGGCAGGATTTGTATCGCCGGCGATGCCAAGAGTCATTCCACCCGGCAGATCATTCATGAAATACAGCGGCGGCACGCGAAGGGTTAGCGGGATGCCGGAATAGGTCCGCGATGGCATGACAAGGGCGGCTGCCTTGGACCGGCAGAGTCACATGCCGCCCCCGGGGGCACAGAGTGGCAACCTACGTGCTTGGAGCGCACCCACCGAAGCCGAATCTAAAATATCTCTTGTGTTTTGTGTAACTTGCTTGGCTTTGTTCTGAAATCTATGTAACTATTTGATACTA
>JBOGKI010000549.1:0-3452 GCA_050745605.1 Terriglobia bacterium
ACCCGGCGGTGGGGACACCGCCGCTACGACCTTCGGGCAGCCAGCGGGAAGGGGAACTGTAGTTGACAATCAACCCGGCGGTGGGGACACCGCCGCTACGACCTTCGGGCAAGCAGCGGGAAGGGGAACTGTAATTGACAATCAACCCGGCGGTGGGGACACCGCCGCTACGACCTTCGGGCAGGCAGCGGGAAGGGGAACTGTAGTTGACAATCAACCCGGCGGTGGGGACACCGCCGCTACAGGACTTTGCCAAACGGCCTTGCCGGCAAAGAACGGCCCCATGTTCTGGATGTATTTGGACGTCTGGCTGGTCTTGCGCATGGCTTGAACGCAGGCGGACAGCGGATGAAGCTGGCTCCCGATGAGTCCGATGACGAAGTCGTTGTCGTTCTTGTCGAGGCCAAAGCAGGCCAAGCGAACATCATGGGCTAGATCAGCCTCGCCAAAGGCGTGCCCGATGCGGCCATGTTCGCCCAGGATCGGGGCCTGCTCATCAGGCGAAAGTAAGGCGAAAGTGCCGGCGCGGCGCAGCGGGTACCACACGGCCCACGGCCACTCCCGGTTCAGCACCGTCAAGCGTGGCCTCTCCAGAAGCCATTCCTCCAGGTTCGGCTCATGGCCAATGGCGTAGGTGCGCCCCAGCATGGTGTATTCGAGCTTCGGAATCAGCGAGATAAAAGGCGCGCTCAGCAGGAACCGGCGGAAGCAGGTGACGAAGAACTCCGGGTCCTGGTTCCAGGCCAGCAGCGCCACGCCTTGCGGGTCACTCACGTCCTCATAGAGAACGCTTTCAAACCCCGCCTTGGTAAGGGCTTTGACCAAGGGCTTGGTGTCCGTACATCCGCCAAAGGCAAGCAGTTGCATGAAGAGGCGCCGGTCGGAAACCAGGCGCTCGCCGTTGCGAAGCGCTCCCTTCTCCCTGATGTCGATCTTGTCCATCGCTTAAACCCCCGGAGCGGCCATTATCGCAGAAATCGGCGGTGTTCGTCATGGAAGAAGCGGACGTGACGTTCCACGGCCGCTGGCGCAGCATAGTTGCTGGGCGGAGCGCTGCTGAAACTGCGGGCAAGATGCCTGCGCTGCAGTCGAAATGCGGCGCTGCCTGGGTGCACGGTTTGGTGTAGTTCCTATACCGGATCGTGTAATATCTCCGAGCCGCTGCTTCTTCAGCGTGACTCCCTGGTTGACATATCAAATTTAACTTACCCTTAATCAACGTGTTATGGACAGCGCGATCCTTAAAATTCGTTTGGCACACAAGATGCTGCTGGAAGTGCGTAATTTACTTCCATGGAGGTTTCACCCATATGAAGAAGTTGCTCTCAGTGCTGTTCGGTAGCGTTCTGGTGTTCGCGATGGCAATGCCGGTCTTTGCCACTCCGAGTGCTGTTCCCCAGGACCAGACAACGAGCACGACGAAGGCGAAGAAGGCAAAGAAGCATCACGCCAAGAAAGCGAAGAAGGAAAAGAAGGCAAAGAGCACGTCGGGATCCGGTATGTAACTTGGGGTTCAGTTTTGGCCGGGAGGCTCACGCCTCGCGGCAATTCTTGAGGCGAAAGTTGAATCGGTTGATTCAGCTTTCGCCTTTTTTGCTGTTCGACGATTGGCAAAAACCGTGATGGTGCTCCGCGAAGCAATCTTGATGCTCATCGTGATCTTTGCCGCCGGTTCGTCCCCTGCGACGATCCACGCCGTGCCGCCTGCTGCTGTCAGCGTCGCGCCTGCTTCCTTTGCCGGATTCCCACGCCGGCATCATAAGAAGAAGGATGGGAAGAAGACGAAGAAATCGAAAGCCGCCAAGGTCGAATCCCTCCCCAAACAGTGAATGACCTGAGGGCTGGAGCAGGTCACGGGCTGAGTTGTTACATTGATATAACGCTGCGGTCGTCTATCAAGTGGGATATGTTCAGCCAGCTACTTGCGCTCGACGCCCGGTTTGTATAATATGTCCTACTTGAAGCTCGGGGGAGCTTTGAGACGCGTAAGCTGTGGTATTGCTCACTTTCGCTGGTTGTTAGAAACACTCCGCAGTGTTTATCCCCCAGAAGTTTTTCAGAACAGACAGAAACCTATAACCGTTTTTGACTGGGCCACTGAGGGAATTGGGCCATTTCCAATTGCGTCGAGCCCGCGCTAAGGGGGAAGTATAATGAACCCAGGCAAGGCGTCAAAGCTGAACGTGGCAACTCAAATCATTCCAACCGTCGCGTCGAACGGCAGGCTCAGGAGGGGAGCAGATCTTCGCCATCGTTGGGCATCTTCGCGCGAATCGCAACTCGAAGCGCGCGGCGTCGCCTTTCAGGGCGATGGCCAGCGCGATGGCAAACTCAACTCCAAACGCATCCCTTTTCTGACCAACCGGCAAATAGGAATTGTCCAGCGGATTGTGAGTGGATACAGCGTCAGAGATATCGCGCAGGACCTCGGCGTGGGCCAGCAGGCGATCAAGCACGACCTTTCCAATATTTTTGACAAGTTGGGGGTCTCGAGCCGCCTGGAGCTCGCTCTGTACGCGGTCCATCACCAGATGGCCGGATAGCGCATGAGCAGCAGTTCAGATGACTCGCAGGCCGCTAAGCCTCTCTTTCCAATTGGACTCCGCCCGCAGGAGATCGATCTGGGGCGCCTCGTGAAGATTCACAGATGTAAAGCGGTGCGGCGCGGGCATCGAAAAACAGGAAAATGGAAGTAAACACGGACCAACAATCCGCACCCTCTCATCGCGCCGGGCGCTATCCGGTCAGGACGGCGATCCGCTTCCGGGTGCGCGGCGAAGACGAGTGGCGCGAGGGCGTCACCGAGGACATCAGCCGCACCGGAGTGTTTTTGCGGTCTTCGTTCCTTCCCGACATCGGAGCCAAAGTAGAAATGGTCCTTTCTTTACCTGCAGGGGTTTGGGGAAAGAGTCCGGGGGAAGTGCTGGGGCAGGGCCAAGTGGTAAGGCTAACGCGGTCGCTCAGTCTGGGCCAACAGGCCGGCATGGCTACCACTATTGACCGGTATCGCATGGCGCGAAAAGACACAATCCTGCCGGGAATTTTACGCAAGCCCTGACTGAGCCCATCTAAAACCAAACTGTTCGTTTAGGCTACGGTGGCTACTGTAACCGCAAACCCAATTTCAGATGCGATGTAGGGACGGGCCTTGTGCCCGCCCGTGGGCGACCACAAGGGTCGCGCCGACCCTTGACTGAACAGCCTTGCATCCAAAACTCAAGTCTTATGCCGGCGTTACTTGCTTTGCCGGGCTTTGATGACGATCGGCGTCCCCATGAATCCAAAGTTTTCGCGGATGCGGTTCTCAAGATACCGCTCGATGGAGAAATACAGCTTGCCGGGACGATTGGTGAAGGCAATGAACGTGGGCGGCGCCGTCCCCGCCTGAGTCAGGTAGTAAAGGCGCAACGGTTTTCCATGCGGTGATGGCGCCCGGTCAAAGCTCAAAGTTT
>JBOGKI010000550.1:0-3449 GCA_050745605.1 Terriglobia bacterium
GATGGAGTGGTCCCGGGCCTGTGGGGGTTCGAAGCCGGGCAATCCGCGGTGGGCGATATCTTTGCCTGGTTCTTTGAGCACAGCGTTCCAGAACCCTATGCACGTGAAGCACGGCGGCAGAAGGCTTCCGTCGCAGCCGTTCTCGAGAAGCTTGCAGCCCAGCTCCAGCCGGGAGAATCGGGCCTGCTGGCGCTCGACTGGCTGAACGGCAACCGCTCGATCCTGGTGGATGCGGATTTGACGGGAGTGCTTCTCGGATTGCGGCTCTCGACGCGGCCGGAAGAAATCTTCCGCGCTCTGATGGAAGCCACCGCTTTCGGCACGCGCCAGATCATCGAAGCATTTGAGAAAGGCGGTGTGCCCGTGAAGCGTCTGGTCGCCTGCGGCGGACTGCCGGAGAAGAACCGGCTGCTGATGCAAATCTTCGCGGATGTGACCGGCCGCGAGATTTTCCTGGCCGGCAACCTCCTCACCTGTCCGGCTCACGGCTCGGCCATGCACGCGGCGGTGGCGGCGGGCGCTAAGAGCGGCGGCTATGCCACCATCTTTGCAGCCACCAAGCGCATGGCTAGACTCCAGAAATCAACCTTCCGCCCCCGAGCGGCTCATCATGAGTTATACAATGCCCTCTTTGCGGAATATCAGAGCTTGCACGATTACTTCGGACGCGGCACAAACGACGTGATGAAACGGCTGAAGGCGCTGCAACAGAAGGTGGCGAGCGGATGACAGCTAACGGTTGGCGGGACGCGAAACTCGACAGGACGTCATCCTGAGCGGAGACGTCATGGGCCTTCGGCCCACCACCGTGCATGAAAATGCGTAGGGGCACCGCTTGCGGTGCCCTGGCCAGGGCAAGTCCTGCCCCTACGGCGGGACGCCGAGTAACTGGCGTATTTTCAACGCCGCATCCGGCTGTTTTCATGACAGTGAAGGATCTGAAGAGCAGGGACAACAGACGAGAGACCAGAAGGAAAATGGACAAGCTTGACCACCTACGGCACGAGGTTTGGGAAGCGAACCTGGGAATCTTTCGAGCCGGACTTGCGACCATGCACAGCGGCAATGCCAGCGGTATCGACCGGGGGCGCAACCGGGTTCTCATCAAACCCAGCGGCATGGACTATGAGAAGCTCGCACCCGAAGACCTGGTGCTCACGGATCTCGACGGAAACCAAGTTAAAGGCAAGTGGAAGCCCTCAGTCGATCTTTGTCACCATCTTTTTATTTATCGCCATCGGCCGGAGATTGGCGGGATCGTTCACACCCACTCGAACTATGCGACGAGCTTTGCCTTGCTGGGCCGGCCGATACCCGCTTATCTGACGGCGATTGCCGATGAATTCGGCGAAGAGATTCCTTGCGCGCCTTACACCGATAACACCGGCGATGCGATGGGTGAAGCCATCCTGAAACATATGACGCGGGCGCCCGCCATTCTTCTGGCTCATCACGGCGCTTTCGCCTTCGGACCCACACCGCTCGCGGCCCTGAAGGCGGCCGTGATGCTTGAAGATATTGCCAAGACCTGCCATCTTGCCCTCTTGATCGGGAAACCAGAGCCGCTCCCCCCGGAAGAGGTACGCAAATGGTATGACCGTTATCACTCCACTTACGGACAGACGAGCGGCAAATGAATTGGTAGCCCGGCCCCTTATGTTTGAACGATGCAGCGGGATCACCCCTCGCTCAACCTGACTGGCAAGGAGCCAGCATGACCCTCGGTTTGGGATTCTTGCACGCGCCTTTCGCAACCCTTTTCGCAATCCTGGCTTCGCGCGGCATGCTCTCCCTTCACGCTGTCGATTTCGCCGTGATTGCCATCTACTTCGTCATGGTGATCGGCATCGGCTTTTACCTGAAGAAATACACCAAGAGCGGCGAAGATTTCTTTCTGGCCGGCCGCGAAATGACCGCCTGGGTGGCGGGATTGAGTTTCGTTTCCGCCAACCTGGGAACGCTGGAGCTGATGGGATGGGCGGGCAACGCCTACCAGTATGGAATCCTGGCAGCGCATTGGTATTGGATTGGCGCCATTCCCGCCATGCTTTTCCTCGGCATCGTGATGATGCCATTCTATTACATCTCCAAAACCCACTCCGTTCCCGGCTACCTTCAACTCCGCTATGGTGAAGCCACCAGCGGACTCAGCGCCGTCTGCTTCGCGGTGATGACCATCCTGATGTCGGGCGTGAACATGTATGCCATGGCCCTAGTGTTGCAGGTGATGCTGGGGTGGAACTTCAACTTCAGCATTTGGTTCTCATCGATTGTGGTCGGCGTTTACGTGGCGGCGGGAGGTCTGTTCTCCGCCATCTTCAACGAGGTGGTGCAATTCTTCCTGATCTGGTTTGGCGCGCTGCTGATTCCCATCATCGGTTTGATTGAAACCCACGGATGGAGCGGGATGGTGGCGCGCATCCATGAGAATTTCCCGGGCCAGGATTTTACGCACCTCTGGAAGGGTCTGGGCCACTTCAGCTCGAATCCCATGGGCGTTAACTGGGTGGCCATCGTTTTTGGACTGGGCCTGATGGTTTCGTTCGGCTATTGGACTACGGATTTCCTGGTGGTACAGCGCGTGATCTCCGCCAAGGACGTCCGTGCCGCCAAGATGGCGCCGGTCATTGGCTCATTCTTCAAAATGGCCGTGCCGTTCTTTGTGATCCTGCCGGGATTGCTCGCCCTCGGCGTGTTGCCCTTTCATCTTGTGCCGGCGAGCACCATGCAGCCGGGCCAGCACAGTTATGATGAGGTGCTGCCGCTGATGCTGGCGCGCTATTGCGGGCCCGGCCTTTTAGGCCTGGGCGTGACCGCACTGATTGCGGGTTTCATGTCCGGCATGGCGGGCAACGTCAGCGCTTTCTCCACCGTTTGGACCTACGACCTGTATCGCGCCTTTATCCGCAAAAGCGCGCCGGATTCGCACTATGTTTCGATGGGCCGCTGGTGCACCATTATCGGACTTCTGATCAGCATCGGCGCTGCCTACGTGGTGACGCGGTTCGGCAGCCTGATGGACTACGTTCAGGCGCTTTTCAGCTTCTTCATAGCCCCTCTGTTCGGGACGGTCCTACTCGGCATGATCTGGAAGCGAACTACCAAGGCGGGCGGGTTCTGGGGACTGCTGGCGGGAACCGTCTCTTCAATCGCCATGTTCACCATGGTAGAACTCGATCCGAACACGGTGACGCTGATTGCCTTGTATCGTAACGCCAAGCCGCTGGCTCAAGACATGTGGCGAGGTTTCTGGTCTAGTCTGATTTGCGTGATCGTGACCGTTGTTGTGAGCCTCTTCACCAAGCCCCGGCCTGTTGCCGAACTCACCGGGCTGGTTTATGGCGCCACTGAACTGCCCAGCGAAGAGCATCTGCGGTTGTGGAAGCGGCCGATCTTCTGGGCGGGCGTTTCATTGGCCATTTTTTTGTTCTTGCAGTGGGTGTTCTGGT
>JBOGKI010000551.1:0-3448 GCA_050745605.1 Terriglobia bacterium
CACTTAGGATTCCGGCGGAGGTCATGAGACCGCTCAAAAGCTGGCACGACACGCTGACATAGTGACGGAATGAAATCGCAACCCATTACAAATCCACCACTTCACTCGGCCAAGCGCGGAAGTTGGGTTAGGCAACATGCATGGGATACCCAAGGGCATGGTGACAGGAAACACCAAGAAATGATTGGACATTGAGCGGATTCGCACGATTAAGGAACCGACGCCGATGACCTGCGGAGGGCCATCGCAGCGGGAACTACAGTCGTGCACATCAATACAGGAGTGTGGATCGCCTGGCGACATCGCCGTAAGAGGCCGGTGTCGCGATTAAGCTGCATCGCGACACCAGTGGTTTCTGCACTGTAATCTTGGCCTCTCAATAACTCGCCTCAGAAGATAAACCTCAGCCCAAACTGGATTTGGCGCTCGGCAGTTGCTGTATAGCCCGTGATCCCAAAACCTGGCGAGCCGACAGTCGAGCCCGGCCCTCCAAACGTCGCCATATTTAAGATGTTGAAAAATTCGGCGCGGAACTGCAGCATCATCGTTTCCGTGATTTGCGTGTTCTTGATGACCGAAAAATCCAGGTTGGACCACCCGGGGGCAGTGAACGCGTGTCGCCCCAGGGTTCCCGGACCAGGCATCACCTGATCACCACTGACTGGACTGATGACCGTGGGCAGACTGAAATATCCAGTACCCATCCCGTTATTACTTCCGATCACCGCATTCGAAAAGAATTGTGGCGCGCTGCCCTCGGTTGGACTGAGGGTTGGCGTTTTCAGCAGGAATGGCCGGTTGTTGCCACCTTCTCCATATTGCAAAGTTCCGTAAGGGGAATAAACCGTGAACGGGGTTCCGGTTTGTGCCTGAAAAATGCCCAGGGTCTCCCAGCCGCGAGTGAGCCGTTGGGGAAGACGGGAGAACGCTTGCCAGTGGCCTATGGGCAGGTCGTACTCAAAGTTGGCGACGAATCGCTGGGCGACGTTGTAAGAGGCGGGCGCATACTCGCACTTGAGGCAGTTCGGGTTAGGCAGGCCAGATCCCCCGGCGTTCCACACGGAATCGGCATCCGTCATATCCTTACCCCAGGTGTAATTGGCCTGGAATTGAATGCCGTGCGCCGCTGAAATCTTGCGCGCCTGCAGTTGCAGTGCATTGTAGTAGGAGTAGCCGCCATTGTAGAAAACCTGGAGTTCGCCGATGCCCGGAGTGATGTCACTGTACGGGGTGTACTGAGGTTCGGCGCCTGGGTAGGCATTAGGATACCACTGGTTGTAAAGATCGACGCCGTTGTTCACGACGTAAGAAGCTGAAGCCGCGATGCCGCCCCGGAACTCGTGCTCCAAGGTGAAATTGCCGTTGATGGTGTAGCCGTTTCTCAAGCGGTCCGAGGGGTAGTCTCCGAAAAGAGAACCGAGGATCGCCGCGTACGGGGCATAGTTCACCGGAGTGTTAGGAGGAATTGTCTTTGAATTTCCATTGGCCGCTATCGGCTGCCCGGAAGTACTGGTCAAAACCGGAAGTGAAACGACCGTCGGAGTGAGGGAATAGGGCGCGTCTAACTTATAATTTTCGCTGGCAAGGGGAAAATTCACGAGGGCCTGGTCGGGATAAACGGTGGGAATCATGTTCGTGAACATCCCGAAGCCACCGCGCAGGACCGTGTTCCTTCCCAGGTCCGCCGCCAAGCCAAAACGCGGGCCAAAATTCCCGGCGAGATAGTCCGGCTGCCACAGCGGCTGAGGGTTCACGACAAAATGGCCGTAGAGACTGCCGTAGTCGGCGGGACCTGCCAGCCGGTTGGCAACTTCCCATGGAACGGAAGTGTATTCGTAACGCAGGCCAATGTTCAGGGTCAGTTTCCGACTGGCATTGATGTCGTCCTGCGCATAGGCAGCCAGGGTCCAACGGCGCAGACCCCACCACACGCCGCCCCCTCCCGCTCCGGCCGGTCCAAAGCCTGCTGCCGTGGTGGCGCGCTCGTATTGGTAGTCACTGCCCTCCATCAGGCTGATGAGGCCGTTGGGGCTGGGCGAGCCAGCCGCCAGGGATGCGCCGCCATTGATCGAAGGAATGGCCACGGGCAGGGGCGTGCCCGGATTAAAGCTGTAAGCGCCGCTGGGACCCGTTCCAGTGACTCCTGTGCCGTTGTCCCATTCTCGCCGGAACTCCCCGCCGAAGTTAAAGGAATGCCGGCCCTTGGTCCACGCGACGCTGTCCAGAGGATCAAAGACGGTGGTGACATATTCGGTCTCGAACGTGTCAGGGCCCCACCCGTTTATGGTGCCGTCCGAGATGCCGGTTGCAGTGGTATTGAACTCGGCAGGTGTTTCCGGCACACCTTCAATGCCGCGGTTCAGAGTAAACGTAAAGCTGTTCAGCAGGGTGGGCGAGAAAAGGTGCGTCTCGCTCAACGAGTAATTCCGCGCCTCGCCGATATTGCTGCTGGAGAAATTGGAGCCTCCCAGCTCGGCAGCCCAAGGGTCGGTATCCCGAAGGATCTGGTTCTCGTAAGAAGCGCGCGCGAAAAATGTGTCCTTATCGGAGAAGTGTTGATCCAGCCGCGTCGAAAACTGGTCGTCATTGGTCGGCTGGGAGAACATGAAGTTGAAGGTATTGGCCCCGAAAATCCCACCCGGCTGATTGGGGAATGGATAGAGGCTAAGAACGTTCTTGGCAACGGGATTGAGCGGAACTTGAAGGGCATCCGGTTGCCCGTTGGCTCCGGTAATTGTGACCGCGCCGTTCCGCTCCGCAACGGTAGGAACAGGCACGATATTCGGTTCGCCGAGCCGTTGGCGCAGGCCGGCGTACTCGAGAAAGAAAAACGTCTTGTCCTTCTTGATCGGCCCTCCGAAAGTGGCCCCAAACTCGTTGCGTTTGAAGGGTGGGACGGATGTGGCGAAGAAGTTGCGAGCGTCAAAGGTGCTGTTGCGAAGAAACTCGAAAGCGCTGCCGTGAAACTGGTTGGTACCGGATTTGCTCACGATTTGGGTGACCGTGCCGGCGCCCTGCCCGTATTGGGCCGAGTAATCATTCGCCTGCACCTTGAATTCGGCGATGGCATCCAGGTTGAAGTTGGTGAACTGGAGGGTGCCCATCTCCGCGTCACTCACATCGGCGCCGTCTAAAGTTCCCACTTCGGTCTCGCCCCGATTGCCGTTGCCGACCAACTCATTGCTCATCCAGCCCATGCCGCCCGTGCTCGGCACGATGCCGGGCTCCATCGTCATCAGACCCTCAATGTTCCTGCCGTTCAGTGGAAGGTTCTGCACTTGCTCAGCGGAAACCACTTGGGCGAGTGTCCCATTCGTCGTATTGAGCAAGGGCGGCGCTGCGGTCACTTCCACCGTGGATTGCACTCCCGCCACGACGAGCGTGAAATTCACTTCCCGCTGCTGGCTTACGTCCAATGTAATGTCTTGCGCCATGCCCGCCTTGAAAC
>JBOGKI010000552.1:0-3447 GCA_050745605.1 Terriglobia bacterium
TTGGACTTCGGCTCGAATCGCGTTCGTAAGGCTCTCCGGGGAGACCCGACTTCTCAGCACGAGCGTCAAGGCCGACGTGGGGAACTGCGCCACCGGCGTATAGACGACCGCTGCAGGGTCGCGGTCGAGTCCGATGTATCGGACATCTCCCACAACCCCCACTACCGTGAATTTCTGTTCGAGGGTGTAGCGGGTGGCTGCGAAGCGTAGATGCCGCCCGATGCGGTCTCCGGGGGCAAGAAAGCGTCTTGCGAATTCGCGGCTCACGATTGCAACGGGCAGAGTCCCCGGGCGGTCCTCCGCCGTGAAGAAGCGGCCAGCCTCAAGCGGAGTGCGCATCGCGGAGAAATAGGCCGGCGTGACGCGGACGACCGGGGCGGAGGGAGAGTGAGTCGTGAAGCCATGCGGACGATCCTCGATTGTTACTTTCACGGGGCTCGAGAGTCCGTAGTAAAAGGGCAAAACCGTGGTGCCGCCAGCCGATCTCACGCCGGGAAGCGCCTGGACACCTGAGAGCAGCTTCTCGAAGAACACTCTTCGTTGCACAAGCTCGGGGTATTTTGATTCGGTCAGGGTCACTTGGGCGGTCAGGACGTTATGCGGGTCAAAACCCGGATGTACAGCGCGAAGACTTGAGAGGCTGCGGATCAAGAGTCCCGCGCCGCTGAGCAACGCCAATGCCAGCGCCAGCTCGGCAGTGACGAGCACATTGCCCAGGTGCCGCGTCGTAATCCCCACCGTCGCTTTTCCTCCGGCTTCGTGCAATGGATCACGCAGGGCCGCGCCCGCGACCAGAACTGCAGGCCCGAGGCTGAAAAGAATCGCTGTCACCAGACAAAGAGCGAGCGTAAAGCAAAGAGATAGGCCATTCAAGCGAATGTCGCGAAAATACGCGAGAGTGGCAGGTCGCAGGAAGCGGACCAACTCCAACGTTCCCGCAGCAGCGAACCACCCCGCCGCTGATCCGAGGGCGGCAAGAAGCATTCCTTCTGCCAGAAATTGCCGGATAAGCCGACCATGCCCCGCTCCCAGCGCGGCCCGCACGGCAATTTCCCGTTGGCGGGGACCAGCGCGTGCGAGGAGAAGGTTGGCAACGTTCACGCAGGCGATCAGCAGGACTAAACTCACTGCGCCCATGAGAACCCAGAGTGCGGGGCGCGTGTCGCCCACGAGGCGCGCGTGAAGTGACGTTACTCGGACCTCCGCTCCGGCCAGTTTTTCGCCGATCTCCTGCGGGTATTCTTGAGCAAGGGATTGAGCGATTGTTTGTAGCTCGCTTCTTGCCCGGTCAGGGGTCACGCCCGGTTTCAGACGCGCGATGACACTCATGGCATCGCTCTCCCGTGGCCTCCAGTCTGGCTTCCGGGGAAGCGTGAGCGGAACAAACGCATCGGGCTTGAACTGGCTGGGATACTCAAAGCTTGCGGGCAAAATGCCGATAATGGTGTACTCCGCGTCATCTAAGCGAATGGCTTTTCCCAGTATCTTAGGGTTCGCTCCGAAGCGACGCCGCCAGAATCCGTTACTGAGGATCATCACGCCTTCTGCTCCGGGATAGTCTTCTCGGGGCAAGAAGCCGCGCCCGAGCACGGGTTGGACGCCAAGTGTGGAAAGGAGATTCGCGCTCACCTCGGCGCATCGGTCCAGGCGGATGGGTTCGGCGCCGGTTGTAAGATTGCCGTCGCAGAGGTGGTTGAGATAGGCGCCAACATCCTCAAAGGACCGGCTTCGTTCGCGCCAGGCAAGAAACGTACTGGCAGGGACGATGGTCGAATCGAGACGCGGCGCGTACTGGGAAATCCAGACAAGCCGACCGGGGTCGCGGTAGGGTAGCGGCCGCAGGAGTACCGCGTTCAGCAGACTGAAAATGGCCGTGTTCGCGCCGATGCCGAGAGCCAGCGTGATGACGGCTACGGCCGTGAAGCCCGGACTGCGTCGCAATTGCCGCAGTCCGTAACGCAGGTCCTGCCACAGGTTGGCCAGAAAGTTCTTCCTTGATCCCGCCCCAAAAACTACCGGCTCCTGCGCCACGGCATGCTCCACCCGCCGCAGTTCCTGGGCTAACAAATCCGTGTCGTTCGACTCTTCGAGAGCGCTACGACGGGCTTCCTCTTCGGGAATGCCAGTGGCCAACAACTCCTGGTAGCGGTCTTCCATATGCTGGGCCAGCTCTTCCGCGATTTCCGCCTCACGCACCGGGTTGAGATTCAGACCGGATAGCCGCTTGGTGATTTCATCCTTCCATTCGGTCATCATTAGCTCCCACTCAAGAGCCGCGGACCTGAACGACGCTGGTCCGCGCTACCGGCTCGTCACTCATCACTCGACACCGCTTTTTTACTCGTACCGCAACGCCACCATGGGGTCGAGGCGCGAGGCCCGGCGCGCGGGCACGAAGCTCGCGGCAAGACCAATCACCGCCAGAATAATCACCGCCAGAGCGAGCGTCAGTGGGTCGTGCGCTTTGAGGCCGAAGAGCAACGAAGCCGCGGCTTTGCCGCCGGCCAGCGTCAGGCCCGCCCCAACGACGATGCCAATTCCAATCAGCACCGAAACTTCTCCCAAGATCAGCCGAAGCACCCCGGAACGTTGCGCGCCCAGCGCCATGCGGATTCCGATTTCGTTGGTGCGCTGCGCGACGGTATACGCAATCACGCCGTAGAGCCCAATCGCCGCCAGCAGCACGGCGAGCGCCCCAAAGAATCCGCACAACGTCGCCATCAGTTCATCCTGAACCAGCGTTTCGCGAATCTGTGTCCTCAGCACGACAAACTGAATGTCGATTTCGTGGTTCACGCCGGCAATGGCGTTCTTGACTGAATTGAGCAAGCCGGTCATGCCGCCACGGGAACGAATCAGAAATGTGACGTCGGGAGACATAAAGGGTGCTTCGAGTTGCGCGTGCGGAAAGTACATCACCGGAACCATGGAATCGTGCAAGTCGTTATAGACGGAATCCTTCACCAGGCCGACGACTTGGTAGTAACGCGGAGGCTTGCCCGGATAATTCCACACGCGGAACACCTGACCGATGGGGGTCGCCGCGCCGTGCAGAAACTTTTTGGCAAACGCCTGATTCACAATGGCCACTTTCGGCGAAGTGGGGGTGTCGTCGTGATTGAAGTCGCGCCCGGTGATGATGGGGATTTCGAGCGTCGCGAAATAGCCCGGGCTGACGTAGTCCTCCCAAGACACTATGCCCTTGTGGTGATTCCCGTTTTTGTCGAGAATCCAGTCGTTGCTGGTGCTGCCGTTCATGGGCGACCGAACGGATGCTCCCGCGGCGGCGACACCGGGGACTGCCCGGATCTGTTCAAGCAGATTGCGGACGAACGGCGCGTGCTGCGCGTCGGGAACGTTCACGCGGGTGAAATCCACATTGGCGACGAGGACGCCGTTCTGCTGGAATCCCAGATTGCGCGTCATCAGGTTTTCGAGGCTCCGGGC
>JBOGKI010000553.1:0-3436 GCA_050745605.1 Terriglobia bacterium
CCGTCACATCGTTTTCGGCGCTCATAGAGCGCCGCTACAGCAAACTGCACCACTACCTCCCTATTCTTTACGTAGTGGATTCTAAAATCCGCGCGCAGGTTGTCCCGCCTCCGGTGGTAAGGGCGGCGTGACAACCACTTCTCTAGCGCCGGTCTATGACCGCCCGTGTTGATGTCTGAAGGAGTTCGGCGCTCACAGAGCGCCGCTACAGTATGGCCTCGCTTCCTGATAGAACAATGGGCTAATGGACTTGGCCCTCTCTGCCGATGAAGTTCTTGACGGACCCGGAAGGTTCTGGCTGCTCCGCACAAGAAACGCTTCCGCCCAGAAGGCCATGAAACTATCGATCCGATCCAAATTCCTGCTCATCATTGCGCCACTCATCATGGCTTGTCTGGCGTTGTTGGTGGTGGCGATCGCACCCTATCACCGGACACAGAACATCATCTTGGCTCTTCCCGCCAGCGTCTCCAATGTTATTGAGGCGCAGCAGTTCGCCCGCAGCGTGGAGTTGCAGGCCAAAGAATCGGCGGATTTGCTGACCAGCGGCGCACATCCAAACGATGCCCACCACCTCCTGGATTTGCAGAAGAGGGCCCAGGCCCTGTTGAGGCAGTTGCGGGCGCAGTTGAGTGTTCCGGAATACGGCGGCGATGACGCAAGCGAGCGGCACTCAGAGCTTCAGGCCGAGGAGGCGTTAGAAAAAGAGGATGCTAAACTCAACGAGTTAGACCGGCAGATTCTCATCTTACGCGGCGATCCGAACCGCCAAGCCGCCGCTCGCCAGGCCCTCCGGCAGCTCGATCCCCTGACCGCGAGCCTGTCCAATCAAGCCGCTCGCCTGGCGGCAAAAATGCAGGGACATCTTACCCGTAGCTTGTCTCAGCTTTACGCCAACATTCACCGCATGAGCTTCGCGGGCAGGGAAGACTGGCAGATCTGGACCCAAAGTACTTCGCTTGATGTCGTCGAATTCAGCCTGGGTGTGCAGTTTGCCCGCCTCTTTTGTGAACAGAACAAACTGTACTCCTTCTACCTGGCGGGGAGCACGAAGGCTGACTCGCAGGCTGCCCAGGCGGAGAAGCAGGCGGCCCGCACCCTGGCTGGCTGGATTGACGCGGAAAAAGGGGATCCCGACGTCTCGCCCGGCCACACCAGAGACTTGCGGGCTTTGGACGCGCTCAGCAGAAATTATGCCGCGTTCGAGGACGTGAGTCAGGAGTTTAGGACCGCTGTCCGGGATGGCCGCCGCTCCGCGGCAAAACAGATCCTGGACTCGAAGATTGAGCCCCTGGCGGAGGGCGCACTCCTGGAGGGTATCGATAAGTCCGTGGCGAGTGAACAGGATGACCTTACCCGGGACTTGGCACAAGCCAATCAAGTCTTGCGCGGCATGCAGATCGCCCTGGGCATCTTACTGTTCCTGGCTCTCGCTCCTGCGGCTGCCACCGTGTGGCTCCTTTCCCGCGAGATCATTGGTCCCATCCTGGAACTCAAAGAAGCCGCCCTCACCGTTGGATCCGGCGAGATGGCGATCAGCATTCCGGAAGAGTCGAAGGATGAGATTGGAGACCTGGCTCGAGCCTTCAACAAAATGGTCCGCAGTTTGCGCCACTCGCGCGATGAGACTTACGAGGCTCAGCAGCATTTGGAACGCAAGGTTGAAGCCCGCACTTCAGAGTTGGCGGCGGCCAATCAGCAGCTCAGCGCGGAGATTACCGAACACCAGAGAATCGAGCGGGAACTTGAACAAGCCCGAATCCTGGCGGAGGTCGCGGACCGGGCCAAGAGCGAGTTTCTTGCCAACATGAGCCATGAAATCCGAACCCCCATGAACGGCATCCTGGGCATGACGGACCTGGCGTTGGGAACCAGCCTCACCCGCGAACAGCAGGAATACCTGGGCCTGGTGAAAGTCTCGGCAAATTCGCTCCTGACCCTGATCAATGACATTCTCGATCTTTCCAAGATAGAAGCTGGAAAACTGGAGCTGGAGTCCATGGAGTTCAACCTGGGCGAGAGCCTTGAGGAGACCATCAAGATGCTCGCCGTCAAGGCCCGCGAGAAGGGCCTGAAACTTGGGTGCGACCTCCGGCCCGAGGCGCCGGAAGGCGTGGTGGGCGATCCCACTCGCTTGAGGCAAGTTGTGGTCAACCTCATCGGCAACGCCATCAAGTTTACCGAACAGGGTGAAGTGGTGGTCACCGTCGAGCCCGAATCCGCCGACGAAAACACCACGGTCCTTCATTTCTCGGTGCGCGACACCGGGGTCGGCATTCCCCAGGACAAGCAACAGATCATCTTCAGGGCCTTCACCCAGGCTGATGCATCCACCACGCGCCGCTTCGGAGGCACGGGCCTTGGGCTAACGATTTCCGCCCGGCTTGTGGCCCTGATGGGAGGCCGCATTTGGGTGGAAAGCGAACTGGGGCGAGGAAGCGTTTTCCATTTTACGGCTCAATTCGGCGTTTCCAAAGGCTCCGCATCGAGTCCGCTCGCGGCGGACGCGGCCACGCTTCAGGCCTTGCCCACGCTCGCCGCGGACGGTAAGGCTGCCCCACAGCGAAGCCTGCGCATCCTGCTGGTAGAGGATAACCTGGTGAACCAGAAGCTGACCGTCAAGCTGGTTGAGAGACGCGGCCATCGGGTAGTCGTGGTCGGGAATGGGCGGGAGGCTCTTTCCGCCTATGACAAGGGCCAATTTGACCTGGTGCTCATGGACGTCCAGATGCCCGGCATGGGAGGCCTCGAGGCGACCGCTGCCATCCGCGAACGCGAAAGAGCCACGGGCCAACATGTTCCCATTATTGCCATGACGGCGCGCGCCATGACCACAGATCGGGAGGAGTGCCTGGCGGCGGGGATGGATTCCTACGTTTCCAAACCCGTCCACGCCAAGCTTCTCTTCGAGGCTATTGAGGAGGTGGTTTTGAAGCCCGTGATGGCGGGGACGGCGCCGCCGGATCACCCACCCGCAGCGCCTTTAGTGTTTCCGGCAGAAATGCCGGAAACACCAAAAATGCCAGCACTGCCAGCAGTATTTGACCTGGATCGAGCCCTAGCGATGCGGGAGGGTGATTCCGTCCTGCTGGCTGAGATGGCGGAGCTCTTTCTCGATGGCTACCCAAAACTGCTACGCGCTATTCGCGCTTCCATCCAGCGGGCCGACGCCGACGCCTTAGCCGCTTACGCCCATACGCTCAAAGGGCCCGTGGCCAATTTTGGGGCGATGGCGGCTTTCGAGCAAGCCCGAAACTTGGAGATGATGGGTAGGACTGGTAATCTCCAGAACGCTGAGGAAGCCTGTGACCGGCTGGAACACTCCTTGTCAGAGCTGAAGGCCGCTTTAGAGAGCATGAAGGAAGAGATGATGCGAGCCCCCAGCCCGGATTTCTCGCTAGCGTAGTGTCCAGTAGTTGGGTGGGCCATGTAGCGC
>JBOGKI010000554.1:0-3425 GCA_050745605.1 Terriglobia bacterium
GTTTAGCACCGCAAGCGTGATGAGCCCTGCGTGATTTTAGGAGGTGCGGATTCCGGGCGAAGGCGAAAGGGATTCCGGGGTGAACGTGAAAACGATTCCGGGGTGAAGGCGAACAGTGATTCCGGGCTGAAGGCGAACAGTGATTCCGACGGGAAGGCGAACGGTTTTCGCGCGAGCCCGGAATCGCGTTCGCGTTCCCCGGAATGTTTTCGGTAGGCACAGCGGCGCTGGACATCATACCGGCACAATGAACCCTCCAAGGGAGGATCAGATTGCCGGCCAGGAGACTGTCCATGCGAAAGCTACGGGAGGTCTTACGCCTCCGATACGAACTCAAACTGGGCTACCAGCAGATCGGGCGAAGCTGCGCGATCGGGGTGAGCACGGTTCACAAGTACCTGAAGCGGGCCGAGGCAGCGGGCCTCAAGTGGCCGCTGCCCGAGGATTGGGATGAAGCCCGGATAGAAGCGACGGTGTTCCCGCGCCGGGAACCCAGCATCGCGGAAAAGAACCCGGCGCGTACACTGCCGGACTTCGCCGCCATCCACGAGCAGTTGCGCAGCAGCAAGTACGTGACTCTGCAACTGCTGTGGGAGGAATACCGGCAAGCCCAGCCGGACGGCTATCGCTACTCGCGCTTCTGCGAGTTGTACCAACGATGGCGTTCGAAGCTGGACGTGGTTCTGCGGCAGGAACACAAAGCCGGTGAGAAGATGTTCGTGGATTGGGCGGGCGCGACCATTCCGGTGTATGACCGCCACTCCGGCAACCCCTGGCAAGCGTCGCTGTTTGTGGCCGCGCTGGGCGCGAGCAGCTATACCTGGGCCGAGGCCACACGCGATCAGCAGATGGAATCGTGGCTGCGTTGCCACGTCCACGCCTTCGAGCATTTCCATGGCATCCCGGCGTTGGCCGTTCCCGACAACACTAAGACCGGCGTCACCAAGGCGCATCGCTACGATCCGGATCTGAATCCGACCTATTACAACTTCGCGCTGCACTGCGGCTTCGGCATCGTGCCTGCGCGACCGTACAAGCCGAGGGATAAAGCGAAAGTAGAAAGCGCTGTGCAAGTGGCCCAGCGCTGGATCGTGGCGGCGCTGCGTCACCGCAGGTTCTTCTCGCTGGAAGAGCTGAACCCGGCGATCCGCGAACTGCTCCACAAGCTGAATCACCGGCCGTTTCGCAAGAAGGATGGAACACGGGCGTCCGTTTGGGAAGCCATCGACAGACCGGCCTTGAAACCTCTGCCGATGGAACCCTTCGATCTGAGCGAATGGTCGCGCGCCCGCGTCAACATCGACTATCACATTGCCTTCGACGCGAATCTCTACAGCGTGCCCTACAATCTGGTGCACGAGCTGGTGGAGATCCGCTCCACACCCACCACGGTCGAGATCCTGCACAAAGGCGCGCGCGTGGCGTCGCACTTGCGCAACCGCGGCCGGGGACAAACGATCAGCAACGACGAGCATCGTCCTAAGAGCCATCGCGCGCATCTGGAATGGACGCCCTCGCGCATGGTGCATTGGGCCGGGAAGATTGGCCCCCACACGGCGCGTTTGTTTGAGCGCATCATGCATGACAAGCCGCACCCGGAGATGGGCTATCGCGGCTGTCTGGGTATTATCCGGCTGGCGGACAAGTACTCGCCGCAACGCGTGGAAGCGGCGGCGGAACGCGCCTTACTCACCGGCGCTTGCCGTTACAAAAGCGTCGAGTCGATCTTGAAGAACTCGCTCGACCAGGCGCCGCCATCCTCGCCCCCGTCCTCTTCCACGCCACCCCATGACAACATCCGTGGATCGGAATACTTCGAATAAGGAGCCCTCATGCTACAAGAACCGATGATGGAAAAGCTTACGGCCATGCGGCTGCTCGGCATGCTGGAGGCCTTCAAAGCGCAGGAGCAAGACCCGGCTTCGCGTGAGCTGAGCTTCCTGGAAAGGCTCGGCCTGCTGGTGGATCAACAATGGAGCTGGCGTGAGAATCAGGCGCTGGCGCGGCGTTTGCACGCTGCCAAGTTGAAGGGCGCCTGCGTGGAAGACATCGACTATCGGACTTCGCGCGGACTGGACAAGAGCGTGATCCGGGCGCTGGCGCAGACCTCGGCTTGGGTGGCCAGTCACGAAAACATTTTCGTGCTGGGACCCACCGGCGTCGGCAAAAGCTTCGTGGCCTGCGCGCTAGCGCAAAAAGCCTGCCGCGATGGTTACTCGGCGCTGTACACCCGCGCGGCGTCCGTGTTCCGCGATCTGGCCATGGCACGAGCCGACGGTAGTCTGCGCAGTTTGCTGGCCCGCTTGAGCCGCATCGACGTGCTGGTCATCGACGACTGGGCCATGGCGCCACTCGCCGAAGCCGAGCGGCGCGACTTCTGGGAGATCTGCGAGGACCGCTATCAGACCCGCTCCACGATCCTGACTTCGCAACTTCCAGTCACCCGCTGGCACGAACAGATCGGCGATCCCACCGCCGCCGACGGTATCCTCGACCGGCTGGTTCACAACGCCCATCGCATCGACATGCGGGGCGATTCCATGCGCAAAAAACGTGGCCCCCAGACGTCGAGCTAACGCTCGCCGGGTCACTGTGGGCTGAGCGGGGACAAGGGCTGCCGCCCCTTTCCCCGCACCCCTTTCTCCGCTAGCGGCGCTCTTCCTCCGCTACGCTCCGGATAGATTATTCTTGACGAAGCCGAACACTTCCTGCACAATCGAGGTGCCAGCGTCGCTACGCTCCGAGTGCTGTTCGCCTTCGGCCCGGAATGCCGTTCGCGTTCACGTCGGAATCGGTGTTCGCCTTCGCCGGAATCCGCACCTACGTCGAGCTCGGCGACGTTGAGCAAGGCCCGGCC
Organism: Terriglobia bacterium; assembly: GCA_050745605.1. Classification (GTDB taxonomy): domain Bacteria; phylum Acidobacteriota; class Terriglobia; order UBA7540; family UBA7540; genus CALCEB01. The sequence continues at coordinate 2,858 of JBOGKI010000554.1, forward strand.
AGTCTGCGGGTTGGACGCCAGGACCTGAACTTCGGCTCGGGCCGCTTGCTCGGGACTTCCTACTGGAGGAACGCATCGCGGGGTTACGATGCGGCCCTGGCTACGCTTCGCTGGGATCGTTTTCGCTTGAGCGCGTTTTCGGCGTCGCAAGTGGCGGCCAAGGAAAACGGACTCAGCCACCATCAGCAGGGCAACAACATCCATGGGCTGTACGGCGGCATTCAGGATTGGATTCCCGGATCCGTGATAGAACCGTACTTGCTCTGGCGCGTTGGCCGCGGCAATCGGGTTCAAGATTCCAAAACGCTGGGCGTCCGATGGGCGGGGAAGGCTTCGCCGGCTTTGGATTACGACATTGAAGCCGCAAGCCAAGCCGGCCGGATTTCTTCCCGCACCGAACACTCGTGGGCCGCCGCCGCGATCGCCGGCTACACATTCACCGAGACTGCCGGGAAACCGCGCGTCTTCGTGGAATACAACTTCGCTTCCGGGGGATTCGACCAGCTCTTTCCGAAGGCCCACGATCATCATGGGACGGCGGACCAGATTGCCTGGCAGAATCTGAAAG
>JBOGKI010000555.1:0-3416 GCA_050745605.1 Terriglobia bacterium
GGCAATTGCTGATTGATTCATAACAAGAATCCCCGCCAATCAGTTACTCAGCGTATTATACCCGATGAGTATACGATTGTCAACCGGGTTGGCCCCTATTTGCGCCCGTGGAGCCGGTAACCCGGCCCGGGTAGATGCAAGCCACGGTAGGAAGATCGCCGGCTGTGGCTTGACGAGATCACGCTACCCGCTGCTCGGCGCTTCCTCCTTCCGATACGCGCTCCACATGCTTTCGTAAGCAGCTTCCAGATTGCGGGTGAATCGGCGGCTGTCAAATAGTGGCGTTGTGAGGCGGTTTGCCGCCAGCTTCTGGCGGATGCTCCGCAAGCGGTCAGGGTCACGCGCCAGTTCGAAGGCCAGCGATTCATACGCCTCGAGCGAAGTGGTGACCAGTTCCGGCAAACCGACGGCGTTAAGGAGGCTGCCCGCGACTCGTGAGACAAAAGTCCGGCCGGAGCAAGTTACCACCGGACAGCCTCCCCAAAGAGCGTCGCTGGCGAGGGTGTGGGCGTTATAAGGAAGCGTGTCGAGAAAAAGGTCCGCCAAAGCGAATCGCGCCAGGTGATCGGGATTGGGCAGTACCGGAGCGAAGATCAGGCGTTCGGCACTGACATCCCGGGCGCTGGCTTCCTTCTTGAGATTGCCGGTGGCGTGGGGATTGGATTCAAGCAGCCAGAGCGCGCTGCCGGGAACTGCCTTCAGCAAGCGCATCCAAATGTCAAACATCCTGCGGGTGATCTTGTAAGAAGTATTGAAGCAGCAGAACACCACTCCGGCTTCCGGCAACCCGCAGTCTTGGCGCGAGGGCACGTGCGGCGAAATCTTGCGGGTGCGATCATTCACCAGGTAGCAATCCGGGAGGTGAACCAGCTTTTCTGAGAAAAAGGGCTGCTGGCTCGACGGAATCACGTATTGATCCGCGATGATGTAATCGATGGCGCGACTGCCCAACGTGCCGGGGAACCCCATGTAGTTTACTTGGACTGGAGCCGGCCGCAGCGCCACGATCGGCGGGCGGGCGTTGGCGGTGTAACCTTTGAGGTCCACCAGAATGTCCACTCCATCCTGGCGAATCTGCCGGGCCGCATCGGCAAACGATAGCTCCGCAATATCGACGAACCGGTCAAAGGCTGCCACCAGCCGCCGGCGTGCCAGGCTGCCGTCATCCGGCCCGTAGGAATACGCAGTCACTTCGAAGCGAGAGCGATCATGCAGCTCGAACAATTCCGATGTCAGGTGGGCGGTAGCGTGCTCGTGGAAGTCGCAGGAAAGATATCCCAGCGTGATTTTGTCTTGGCGCCTGGTGGCAAAGCCGGGCTGGCGCGCGCTTTCGTTCGAGCCCCGCAGGTTTTGAGCGGCCCATTGCCGGGCGCATCGAAACTGCTGCTGGGGCGTGGTGTCGAGGGTGAGAAACACGAAAGGGTTTACGCATCCCGTATGACGCTCCACCCTGTCGATTAGGAGGTTCGAGAGGACGTCCAGCCCATTCCACTCACAGAGGTTCCTCATCTGATGTTCGAGCTGGGCAATCGCCTCGGTGAAAGCCGGCTGGATGGAAATCGCGGTCTGGAAAGAAGCGATGGCCTCCGGCAATCGGCCCACATTGACCAGCGCGCTGCCGAGATTGCGGTACGCCTCAGCGTAGGTGGGACTAAGATCGATGGCTTTTTGGTAGCACGCCAGCGCCTCAGCGAACTGGCTATTCATTTGGCAAAGATTACCCAGATTATTGTGCGCTTCGGGATATGACGGGCGGATTTCCAGAGCCCGCTGATAGCAGGCCAGGGCCTCATCCCGCTTGCCTTGCTCCACCAGCACGTTGCCGAGATCATTGTGGGCTGTGGCCAACTGTGGGTCGAGCGCGGTCGCCCGCCGGTAGGAGGCGATGGATTCCTCAAGCTTCCCTTGATCCCGCAGCACCCTTCCCAGAGTGCTATGCGCCTCGGCGAACGTGGGCTTGAATTCGATGGCCTTGCGGATAAGGTGGAGCGCCGATTCATGATCTCCCCTTTGATGGGCCAGAGCACCCGCGAGGCGCAGCGCCTGGGGGTTGCGGGAATCGGCAGAGAGGATCTTCTGGCAAAGCTGTTCCGCTTCCTGCAGGCCGCCCGCCTGATAGAGTTGGTTTGCCAGCAACCACGCATCCTCAACAGTCAGCGTGGGGCGCGGCTTTTCGGGGCATCCTCCGCCTGAAGATTTCCCAGGTCTCACAGCATCACTCCCCGCTTGCCATCATTATTACTCTGAGAAGGTGTGAATTCATCGCCAAAGGCCGCTGTAGCGGCGCTCTATGAGCGTCGAATTGATTGAAAACACGAGAGCGGCGGTCATAGACCGCCGCTACAGCCAAATTTGCTCACACCTTCTGAGTCAATTGCCGCGCGTCTGCCGATGACGGTCCGAACCTCCCTCAGCGGCCAGGGGGCGCCCGGGAAGAGCCGCGGTCTTCGAAAAGAGTGAAACCTACGTTACCTGCTCCTTCTCCTACGCTACCTCCATCCGCCGAAATCTGTTGAGAATCTCTCCCGTCTCTCAGACGGGTCATGCTATTATGGTCATGGCCATCAGGAGAAGACCATGAAGACGATTCCGGCAGGAGAGTTTAAGACGCACTGCCTTACGATCATGGAAAAGGTGCGCGCCACGCGGGACCCGGTCCTGATTACGAAACGAGGACGGCCCGTGGCCAAACTGGTTCCTGTGGATACTTCACCAGATGACTTTATCGGGCGCCTTGAAGGCGTGATCAAGATCGTGGGGGATATCGAGTCGCCCATCGAGCCACCAGAGAGCTGGGAAGCGATTCGATGATCCTACTCGACACCCACGCGCTGGTGTGGACCGTCGCTGAACCCAAGCGCTTATCGCGGGCGGCTGCTGCGGCCATTGGCAAGGCCCGCCGGGAAGAGGGGGTGGCGATTGCCGCCATCACGCTGTGGGAGCTCGCTGCCTTAATCGCTCGGGGCCGGATTCAGGCCTATGGAACGGTTGAAGCTTCCGTCTGTCTGCTGGTTGAAGGCGTCACCGTTAAACCCTTGACCGCAGAGATCGCCGCCTTAGCCGCCCAATTCCCGGACGACTACCCGCGCGATCCCGCCGACCGGCTGATTGGCGGCACGGCAAGGGCCGAGGGCCTGATGCTCGTCACGCGCGACGAAGGCATTCGCAGCAGCTCTCTGGTGAAGACGGTCTGGTAACAAATCAGCGTTTCGGACAACGCCCGAACGATCCGCCGGGCTCGGCATTCTGGTTCCGCAGGCCGCGCCGACATCGATTTGCTCGGCGCTTAGCGGCTGGCCGTCATGAATAAGCCGACAAGAAAAAAAAGACCGTCCTGGACCGGGAAACAATCGATCGCCTGGTGGTTTCGCAGTCGGAGGACGATTCGGCGTGGGAGCCGCGCATTGGGGTTAAAC
>JBOGKI010000556.1:0-3414 GCA_050745605.1 Terriglobia bacterium
ATCAGCGGATTATCGCGGCCGTTCAGTTGGCGGCGGGCAAGATGAAGGAGGCGCGGCAATGAGCGGCGAGAAAATGGAAGTGCCCGTGATTGAGCCCGAGCGTTACGAACTTAATGCTCCGCCCGCATACCACTTTGAGCCGGTCTCCCATTTTGAGATCGACCGGCGCGACTTCTTCCGAATTCTTGGCGGCGGACTGCTGGTGGTCTGCGTCCTGCGAGACGCCAAGGCTTTCCAGGAATCCGGCGGGCGGCGCATGCCGTGGCGGGGCGAAGCCGAGCCCAAGAATATCTCAAGCTGGCTGCATATTGGCGAAAGCGGCCAGGTGACGGTTTTCACCGGCAAAGTGGAAGTGGGCCAGAACATCCGCACGTCGCTCACCCAGGCGGTGGCGGAGGAGCTGAAAGTGGCGCCCGGCAACATCCGGATGGTGATGGGCGACACCCGTCGCACGCCGTTTGACATGGGAACCTTCGGCAGCCGCACCACGCCCACCATGAATCCGCAGCTTCGGCGCGCCGCATCGGCGGCTCGCGATGTTTTGATAAACCTTGCCGCGAAAAGGTTCAACGTGGACGGCGCGACCCTGGTGGCAGCCGATGGCAAGATCACGAACCCCGCCACGCATCAGTCGGTTGGGTATGGCGAGCTGCTGCGTGGACAGCAATTGGCGGAGGCTATCCCTGCCGTCGATCCGCTGGAACCTGCCACTGCATGGAAGGTGATGGGAACCGCATTGCCCAAAGTGGACGGCGTGGAATTCGTGACCGGAAAGCACCGTTACCCGTCCGACCACAAGCTGCCCGGCATGTGGTTCGGCAAAGTTCTGCGGCCGGCGTCTTACGGCGCGACTTTGAGCTCACTCGACACCAAGGCCGCGGAAGCCCTCGGCGACGTGAAGATCGTTCACGATGGCGACTTCATAGGCGTGGCCGCGCCCACGCCGGAGCTCGCTGCAAAGGCCCTCGCCGCGATCCGCGCGGAGTGGAAGCCTTCTGCGGAGGCGCAGAATCAGGTTTCCAACCAGCAGCTCTTTGACTTCCTGAAGCAAAGCGCCTCCAAGAATTCGTCGAACGACGATCGCCAGCAGCACGCTGTCGGCTCCATGCCGCAAGGTCTGGCGCAGTCGGCCCACCGCTTGCAGCGCACCTACACCATTGCCTATATCCAGCATGCTCCGCTTGAGCCGCGAGCGGCGTTGGCCGTGTGGAAAGATGGCAAGCTCACCGTCTGGACCGGAACTCAGCGGCCCTTTGGCGTGCAGCAACAACTGCAGGAAGCATTCCGCATCCCCAAGGACCGTGTGCGCGTGGAGATGCCGGATACCGGCGGGGCTTATGGCGGCAAGCACACGGGCGAAGCGGCATTGGAAGCGGCGCGCCTGGCGAAGGCAGTGGGCCGCCCGGTGAAACTGGTGTGGACCCGGGAGGAAGAGTTCACCTGGGCCTACTTCCGTCCTGCCGGAGTGATCGAGATCCATAGCGGTGTCGGCGCCGATGGCAAGCTTCTGGCCTGGGAATATCACAACTATAACTCGGGCGGGTCCGCCATCAACACGCCCTATGACGTCCCCAATCAGCTCATCGAGTTCCATCCGACGCAGTATCCTCTGCGTCAGGGCTCTTACCGCTCGCTCGCTGCCACGGCCAACCACTTCGCGCGTGAGTCCCACATGGACGACATGGCGCACCTTGCGGGGATGGACCCGCTGAAGTTCCGCCTGGCCAACCTCACGGATGAGCGGCTGAAAGCGGTATTTACGGCCGCTGCCGAAAGATTTGGCTGGGGGCAGAAGAAGCCCTCGCGGCAGCGTGGGCTCGGGATGGGCGGCGGCGTTGAGAAAGGCGGTTATGTGGCCACTTGCGCCGAAGTCGAGATCGATCGCTCCAGCGGAAACGTGCATGTGGCGCGCGTGGTGACGGCGTTTGACTGCGGCGCGGTGGTGAATCCCGACGGATTGCGCAATCAGGTCGAGGGCGCCAACGTGATGGGCTTGGGTGGCGGCTTGTTTGAGCACATCGAGTTCACCAACGGACGCATCCTGAACCCGCGCTTCTCGGCTTACCGCGTGCCACGCTTCAGCGATTTGCCAAAAATCGAAGTGGTGCTGGTGGACCGCAAGGATCAGCCTTCGGCCGGCGCCGGAGAAACGCCCATCGATGGCATTGCTCCCGCCGTGGGCAATGCCATCTTCAGCGCCACCGGAATCCGGCTCGCGTCCCTGCCCATGGTTCCGAATGGGCTGAAGGCGTAAGCTCAGCACCAACGCGGGAAGTGCGGTTACAACCTCGTTGTAGCGGCGGTCTATGACCGCCGATGCCGATTTTCAAGGACTTCGACGGTCATAGACCGCCGCTACAGCACAGAAGCGGAGTTATCACCAAAACTCATCCAACGCAGCGAGCAGTTCATACGTAAGATAATACTGAGGATAGAAACATTTGACAGGTCAAGTCACTCGACGCGACTTTCTGAAGACCTCGGTGGCGGCGACGGGGGCATCACTCGGCGCGGCCGCGTTATCGTCCGGCGGCTCCATGCCCGCGCAGGCAGGCTCCGCGCCGCTTCGCATCAAGAAAGCAGTCCTGCTCGGCATGTTGCCGGAGAAGCTGAGCTACGAGGAGCGCTTCCGCATGGCCCGTGCTGCGGGGTTTGAGGCAGTCGAAGCCTATACCACTGAGGACCAGAAAGAGGCGGAGACGATCCAGCGCGCGGCGGAGAGCGCCCAGATCCACATCCACTCGGTGATGAATATGGGCCATTGGAAATGGCCGCTCTCCAGTCCCGACCCGGCGGTAGTTCAGAAGAGCCTGCACTCCATGCAGGTCTCGCTTCACAACGCTCATTTCTGGGGCGCCGATACGGTTCTCCTGGTCCCCGCCGTGGTCGATTCCCAGACGACTTATCGCCAAGCCTGGCAGCGCTCGCAAAAGCAGATTCGCGCTTTGATCCCGCTGGCGGAGCAGCTCCGCGTGGTGATGGCGCTGGAAGAGGTGTGGAACAAGTTCCTGCTGAGCCCGCTCGAATTCCCCCGCTACGTGGACCAGTTTCAAAGCCCGTGGGTGAAGTCCTACTTCGACGTCGGCAATGTGGTGCTCTACGGCTATCCGCAGGATTGGATTCGGGAACTCGACAAGCGTTTCGTGAAGATGCACCTGAAGGACTTCAACCGCAAGACCAACCAGTTTGTGAACCTGGGAGACGGCAGCATCGAGTGGCCGGAAGTGCGGAAGGCGCTGACGGAAGTGGGCTACAACGGATATGCCACGACGGAGTTGGACGGCGGCGACGCAGCGTATTTGCAGGATGTGAGCAAGCGTGTGGACCGGTTGGTGCTGGGGATCTGACATTCGGTCACGTCGAATGCGAACGTGGCAAGCTTTGTCACATCGCGCTGTAGCGGCGGTCGGAGCC
>JBOGKI010000557.1:0-3369 GCA_050745605.1 Terriglobia bacterium
CTTCTTCGACCTTGACGGCGGAAATCATGGTCTCGTAATTGAGGCTTTGCGAAAGCTTGACATACTGCTCAAAGAGCGACGTCACCCGCTGGATCATCTGCTCCAGGCTCGGCGTCGTAACCACGCGGTAAGCATAAGTCTTGACCGTGACGCGGAAGAAGCCGCCATCATTCGCAACCTTGACCACCTTGCCCCGCTCCGCGCCTTCCACCAGCACCCGGATGTTGCCGTCCGGCAGCTTGACACTCTGCACGATGTTGGAGACGGTGCCCACCTGATAAATCTCGTTGGGTTTGGGATCATCCACCGAGGGGTCCTTCTGCGTGGCAAGAAAAATCTTCTTGTCCGTGGCCAGAGCCTCTTCCAAAGCGTTAATGGACGTCTCCCGCCCCACCACAAAAGGTGTCATCATGTGGGGGAAGATAACCAAATCCCGCATTGGCATCATGGGCAGCGCCCGTGTGTCGCTCTTTTCCCGTCCGGGAAGAATGGTGGAGTTCATTACCCTGCCTTTTCAAGCACTATGGAATTGAAGCTGATCTCGTGACTTTGAACCATCTCTTCCGTCACCACAAACTCACGGAGCTTGCGTTGGTTGGGGAGGTGATACATCAGGTCGAGCATCAGATCCTCGAGGATCATGCGTAGCCCGCGCGCCCCGAGCTTGCGCTCCAAGGCCTGGCGGGCCACCGCTTTTAACGCCTCGTCCGTAAAGCGGAGTTTGACGTTTTCAAACTCGAACAGCCTCTGGTACTGCCGGAGCAGTGAATTCTTCGGGAGCGTCAGTATTTCAATCAGGGTCGCCTCGTCCAGGTCATGCAAAACTCCAACCACTGGCAGCCGTCCCACGAATTCCGGAATCAGGCCGTACTTAATTAGATCTATCGGCTGAACGTGGGACAAAATTTCGATATTTCTCTTGCCTGGGGGAAGGGGCTCGGCCGCCTCCGGCCCGGCATTGAATCCCACCGTGCGCCGCCCGGTGCGCCGCTCGATGATCCGTTCCAGGCCCACGAAGGCGCCCCCACAAATAAACAGAATGTTGGTGGTATCGACCGGAGTGAATTCCTGATGCGGGTGTTTGCGTCCGCCTTGGGGTGGAACGTTGGCGACGGTCCCTTCCAGAATCTTGAGCAACGCCTGCTGTACGCCTTCGCCGGAAACGTCGCGGGTAATCGAAGGATTCTCATCTTTCTTGGAGATCTTATCGATCTCGTCGATGTAAATAATCCCCTGCTGGGTGCGGAGAATGTCGCAGTTGGCGCTCTGCAAAAGCTTCAAGATGATGTTTTCAACATCTTCCCCGACGTAGCCTGCCTCGGTGAGCGTGGTGGCATCGACAATAGCAAACGGAACGTCCAACAGCCGGGCAAGCGTCTGCGCCATGAGCGTCTTGCCCGTGCCGGTCGGGCCGATAAGCAGAATGTTGGCCTTGCTCAACTCCACTTCATTGCGGTTGCAGCCCATCTTGATCCGCTTGTAATGGTTATACACCGCAACCGCCAGCTTCTTCTTGGTCCGCTCCTGCCCCACCACGTACTGATCCAAGAACTCTTTGACCTCAACCGGCCGCGGCAGCCGCGTCTGCAGCGCCGGCGGTCGGGCCACCAGATCCTCGTCGAGGATCGAATTGCAGGCCATCACGCATTCGTCGCAGATGTAGGCCCGCAGGCGCTCGTCGCGGGAAGAAAACAGCTTGCGGACGGAATCCTGAGCTTTGTGGCAGAACGAGCAGCGGACGCCTTCATCCATCCCGGTGCGCTTCACATCGTCCTCCCTGGCCTACTTGTGCTTATAGATGATCTCATCCACCATCCCGTATTCGCAGGCTTGCTGGGCGCTCATCCAGAAGTCACGTTCCATATCGTGCTCGATCTTCTCCAAGCCCTGCCCCGTATGTTTCGCCATGATTTCATTGAGGTTGGAGCGCATGCGCAGAATCTCCCGGGCATGGATATCAATTTCCGTGGCCTGGCCGGAGAGTCCACCCATGCTGGGCTGGTGGATCAGAATGCGCGAATTGGGAAGCGCAAAGCGCTTTCCGGCCGTACCCGCCGCCAGCAGCACCGCCGCGGCGCTCGCCGCCTGCCCGATACAGATGGTGGCGACGTCCGGACGGATGAACTGGATCGTGTCGTAGATGGCAAGCCCTGCGGTTACCGAGCCCCCGGGCGAATTGATGTAAAGCTGCACGTCCCGCTCCGGGTCTTCCGCTTCCAAAAACAGCAACTGGGCCGTCACCAGGTTCGCCACATTGTCGTCTATCGGGGTTCCGATGAAGATGATGTTATCACGAAGCAGCCGTGAGTAAATATCGTAGGCCCGTTCGCCCCGGTTGGTCTGCTCCACCACCATGGGGATCAGCGTCATCTGCGTTTTGTTTTGAGTCATGGCATTCCGGCTGGACTTCGCCAGCTCTGAGGGGTTCGCTGAATCTCACGAATGATTGATTTGCGCGTTGCGGTAGATGAGATCGAGTGCCTTCTGGCTGAGGTGTTTAGACTTCAGTGTAGCCAGCTCCCCATCGCGTGTCAAGCGCGTTTTCAGGGACGCTGCGGTCTCCGGTCCGTCTCCGGCCAGTTCCCGCAACCTGGCATCCATCTCCTCTTCGCTCACGTCCAGTTTCTCAGCTTCTGCAATCCTTTCCAGCACCAGCGCGGCGCGCACATCCTTCTCCGCCGCCGCACGCAGATCGTTGCGCATCTTTCGCCAGTCAACCGAGGTGGTGCGTGGATCGATGCCCTGGGACAGAAGCTGGCGGACCAGAGCCTCCATTTTCTCGTCCAACCGGCGTTCCATCAGCGACTCCGGAACCGCGAAATCGTGCTTCTCCACCAACTGGTCCAGAAGCTTCAGCCGCGTCTCTCTTTCCGCGTTTCGCTGCTGGTTTTCCTGAAGCCGCGCGCGCAGGCCCGCTTTCAACTCATCCAGCGTCGCATAATTCCCAATGGTTTTGGCGAATTCGTCATCAAGCTGGGGCAGCACCTTGTGCTTGACGCTGCGGACCTTTAAGGAATAGCGGATGGTCTTTCCAGCCAGCTCGCGGCGAGGAAAATCCCCTTCGTAGGTGACTTCAAAGTTCCGGGCATCCCCTTCCTTCGTGCCACGCAGGTTTTCACTGAACTCGGGCACGGTCTGCGGGCCGCCCACCGCAACCAGCCCTTCTTCCACCTCGATGGGATGAGTCTTCGCAGATTTAGCATCCCGGCCTTCGTAGGATACACTCACCAAGTCGCCCTCGGCTGCAGAACGGTCCGTGACGGGCTCGAGCACGCCAGCGTCTTCCCTCATGCTCTCCAGCAGCCTGTCAACATCTTCGTCCGTCACCGGCTTCACTTCCTCAGTCACCTGCAGACCGCGGTAGTCCTT
>JBOGKI010000558.1:0-3365 GCA_050745605.1 Terriglobia bacterium
CCAGGGTGGCGGTCATGGACCGCCGTCCAGGGTGGCGGTCATGGACCGCCGTCCAGGGTGGCAGCCATGGACCGCCGTCCAGGGTGGCAGCCATGGACCGCCGTCCAGACCGGCGGTCATAGACCGCCGCTACAGATTTTTGTATTAATCCAATATCCAGTTATCCTTGGAGGCCACGGTCAGCGCCTCGGGTCCGTCGTTCCCGATGGCTATTGTATCCTCAATACGGATGCCGCCAAAGCCCTCCAGGTAAATCCCCGGCTCAACCGTCACCACCTGAGAGCGCCGAAGCCGGGACTTTTCCGTCCGTGCAATCCTGGGCTGCTCGTGAATCTCCAGTCCTACACCATGACCCGTGCTGTGCGTGAAATGCTTGGCCAATCCGTAGGGCTGAAGCACTTGTCGGGCCTTGGCGTCCACTGCTCGCGCGCTGATCCCGTCACCAACGACAGCGGCCGCTTGCTGCTGGGATTGCAGAACAGCGCGATAGAGCGCTTTCACCCGGCGCGGTGGCGTACCGAGGTAAACCGTCCGGGTCATATCCGACGCATAGCCGCCGAGTATAGCACCCAGATCGAAGATCACCAACTCGCCAGACTGAAGACGCTTTTCCGACGCCCGGCCATGCGGCAACGCAGCTCGGGGCCCAGAGGCCACAATCGTCTCAAAAGCCGACCCTTCCGCGCCCTGTTTTTTCATCCGGTGCTCGATCTCTGCCGCCAAGTCAGATTCTCGGACTCCAGGCTTTACCAGCTTCAAAATCGCCTCGAAAACTTCCGATGTCAACCGGCACGACTGGCGAATCTGCTCAATTTCGGCCTCATCCTTGACGGCGCGGAGATTCTCCACCAGCCCGCCTGCGGGAACCCATCTGAGACCGTCCCGCGCCTCATGGCGCAGGAATTCGAAGTCCGAAAAAGTGAGATGCGTATCTTCGAAGCCCGCCCGCCGCAGCCGGTCGCCCGAGGCCCGCTTGGCCACGGCTTTCAGCATACTATCTTTGGTTTCGGCCACTTCCACTCCCCGAGCCTGGTTCTGAGCTTGCAGGGTGTAGCGGGGATCAACCAGGAGCAGATTATGATCCCGCCCGAGCACTGCCGCGCCGGCGCTGCCGCGAAACCCGGTCAGATAATAAATGTTCACCGGCTTCGTTACTACCAGAACGGGAATACGTTGCGCCTCAAGCAACTCGCGCAAAGCCCTCTGCCGGGCTCGAAAGGGATATGGGATGGGCGTGGTGAGCATGGCGCGAGGGAAGGAATCGAGTGTCTTTTCCCTTCCCCCGAACATGTTATCCGAAACAGTGGGTTCCGTCAGCTATTATCCGGCAGGATTTTAGGCGAGACAAAGAACAGCAGCTCCTGGTCGTTGGTGTTGATGGCGCTCGACTTAAACAGGTTGCCGATAATCGGAATGCTGCCGAGCAAGGGCACGTAGGTCGCGGAGCGGTTGCGGTTGGTAACGGTAATGCCGCCGAATACCACCGTGCCGCCGTCGGGCACCAGCACCTGAGTTGTGGCCTGTTGGGTGTTGATGGAGGGTCCGGCAAAGGAAAGCACTGCCCCCACCGAGGCATTGTTGACGACGATATTCAGGAAGATTTGGCCGCCTTGTGTGACCTGCGGTATGACGCTCAACTGCAGCGTGGCATTAACAAATTGTACTGTAATCGTGTTGTTGATGCTGGTCTGGATGGGTATTTGCACACCCTGTTGCACCGAGGCTGCGACGTTGTTTTGAGTCACGATGGTCGGCCGGGAAATAATCTTCGCCTGGTCGCGGGTTTCCGCAGCCGACAGCGCCGCGCTGATGGCATAACGCGCCGAGGCATTAGTGATGGCGAATGCCCCGAACCCGCTGTTACCCACCGAAAGCGGCTGAAGGGCTGCCGTGAGCCCCGGAAGAGGTGATTGCGGGGGCGCCACCGACAAAATGTTGGTGCCCGTTGCCGCCGAAGTTCCGGTTGACTCGTTCTTGAACGCGGTCGCGAGGACGCTCGAAAGCTGACGGCTGAAATCGGCGTTGGCTTGGACGATCCGGGCTTCGATCGAGATCTGCTTCGGCTTGCGGTCCAGCTTATCGATCATCGCCTCAATAACCGGAATCTGGGTGGGGACATCCGTTACGATGACCGCATTATTGCGCGGGTCCGCCACCACCGAGCCCCGCGTGCTGAGCACTGAGCCCGGGGCAAAGCTCTTGAGGATGGTCACGACGCCAGGGAGGGCAAGCGGCTGGGTGAAACCCTGGACTTGGGTCACACTTTTGGTATCGATCGCCTGCGCGTACCTTAAGGGCCGGTAAACTTCCACCAGAGGCGCGGCCAGTTCCTGCGCCTCCTGGAGCTTGGTGGTGTTCGCTTCCTCGGCGGTCAGGGTACTAACCTTGGCAATCCGCAAGACGTTTCCTTCCAATTCCTTACCTAACCCGTTATTTTTCAGGACGATGTCCAATGCCTCATCCCACGGCACGTCGTCCAAGACCAGAGTCACCGTGCCGGATACGTTGGAATCCACCACCACATTCAGCCCGCTGATTTCGTGAATGAGGCGGAAAAAATCCTTCAGATCAACATCTTTTAGATTCAGGGAGATCAATTCACCAGTGTACTGGCTCGGCGTCTGTGTCTTGACATGCGTGGCGGGGTTCGCCACGGCGTGTATCGCCGGAGTGCCTTGCCCGGCGACCACCTGTGCCGCCTTCATCGCCGCCAGGGCGGTGGGAAGCACCGAAGGCGGATCGATATAGGGAGCCGAATCCACGTTCTGCCAGTCTGTCCGCACCGGCAAGGTATCGGCGAACTCCAAGGGCGCCTGCGCCAGCCGGGGCTGGCTCGCCACGACCCTGGTGGGGCCGGCAACCGGAGGCTTGCCCTTCCGTGCAACCGGTTTCGGAGCGAAATCTGCCCGCTTGGCTTCTGGAGCCTGGACCGGTTGCGGTCCCCCATCCAGGCTCACCTTAACAGGACGCATCAACATCGCCAGAGTTTGCTTCTCGTACTCGAGCCGTGCCTGGGTAACGGACGCCTCTGCTGATGCCGGGCTTGAAGTGGTGGGAGGCTGAGTCGCGGTCAATTCAATCTGAACTCCAGCCCTCCCGGAATGGACTCTCACCACCGGGTTCCCCGCAAGGTCAGCCACCACCCGCGCCACTTCGGCACCGTTCTCCGTGCGTTCCGCAACGCGAATTTGCTTCACCAGAACACCGCTGGCAGTGTAAACGTCCTGGCGGGTCGAAATCCCAGCGTTTTCGAGATCAATCACCAGCCGTGAGGGGTTGTTGAGCCGAAGTGTCCTGAATTGAGCGGGCCCGGAGGTGTTAAGGTTGACGAGCGTGCGGCCCTTCGCCACGCGGCGGATCAAAAT
>JBOGKI010000559.1:0-3361 GCA_050745605.1 Terriglobia bacterium
CTTTCGGCATCAGCGGCAGTGACGCCGTGGGTCTTCTCCGCTCCAATGCCCGCCGTCCCGCACGCGTGGCCATTCTCCGCAACGGAAAAATACAGGACCTTGCCGCCAATACCACTCCAGCGGATTTCCCCGTCAATTCATTGATCCGTCCTCAACCCGTCATCATCACGGCCTCAGACGGATTGAAATTCCACGGCCACATTTTCCTGCCCCGCGGCGATGCCGGCGGCCGCCATCCCGCCGTCATTTTTGTGCATGGTGGTTCGCGCCGCCAAATGCTGCTCGGATGGCACTACATGGACTATTACAACAACGCCTACGCGCTGAACGAATATCTGGCCAGCCGCGGCTACGTGGTGCTTGCCATCAACTACCGCAGCGGCATTGGATACGGCCTGAACTTCCGTGAGCCTTTGAACTACGGCGCCACCGGAGCCAGTGAGTTCAATGACGTGACGGGAGCAGGAGTCTATCTGGCACAGCGGCCGGACGTGGACCCTTCGCGGATCGGTATTTGGGGCGGCTCTTACGGCGGTTATCTGACAGCCATGGCGCTCTCCCGGGCTTCAAAGCTTTTCCGGGTGGGAGTGGACATGCACGGCGTATTTGACTGGAACGACGTGATCCGCAACTTTGTTCCTTCCTACAACCCGCTGGAGCATCCTCGCGCCGCGCATCTCGCTTTTGCGTCGTCTCCCGCCGCCTCCATGAGCACGTGGCGGTCACCGGTGCTTGTGATTCAGGGCGATGATGACCGCAACGTACCCTTCAGCCAGTCGATCAAATTGGTGGCGGCGCTGCGGGCGCAGCATGTCCCGTTTGACCAGCTCGTTTTGCCCGATGAGATTCACGATTTCCTGACCCACGCCGCGTGGCTCAAGGCGTATCATGCGACGTCGGATTTTCTGGACCGCTATCTTCACCCGGCGCCGTAGGAGCAGCCCCTGTAGCGGCGCTCTATGAGCGTCGAGCTTCTTGAGAAATCAAGACCGGCGATTCCCGCTTTACAGCGGGGCAGGCGCCGACCGCCGTTACAGAAGCTGTCGTCACGCAGGCTCACGCCGTGACGTGCTCGTACTTGCAGGCTTCGTTCGGGCAGTAGCGCAGCGGCCCTGCCTTCTTCGTAGTCTTTTCCAGCAGGATGGGATTGCCACAGTTCGGGCAAGGCTCCGCCACCGGCTTGTCCCAGGCTGTGAACTTGCAATCAGGATAGCGGCTGCAACCGTAGAACGTTTTCCCGCGCTTCGTCTTTCGCACCACGATTTCGCCGCTGCAGCCCTTTTCCGGGCAGGGAATGCCCAGGGTTTGTCTCTTGACGTACTTGCAGGTGGGATAATTGCTACAGGCGGTAAACTCACCAAAGCGTCCGTGCTTGACCACGAGGTTGGAGCCGCATTGCGGGCACTTTTCATCCAGCGGGACATCAGCCACCGTTTTCACCGTGCCCTCGCCCGTCACGATTTTCTTCGTGTTCCGGCACTCGGGATAACCGGTGCAAGCCACGAAATACCCGAAGCGCCCACGCTTCACGGCCATCGGCTTGCCGCATTTTTCGCAGATCTGCTCCGGCATCTCGGGCGCAGGCGAGGCGGAGCCATATTGCGCGGCCAGCTCCGGCGTCAGGTCTCGGGCACCGTCGCAGTCCGGATATCCCGTACAGGCCAGAAACTGGCCATTACGTCCCAACCGGATCACCATGGGCTTTCCGCATTTCTCACACTTAACCTCAGTGGGAATGCCTTCACCCTTCAGGTCCGCCATATCCCGCCCGGCAGCCTTCAGCTCCTTCTTAAATTTGCGGTAAAACTCATCCAAAGCTTCGATCCAGCCGAGCTTTCCCTCTTCCACTTCGTCCAGTTCTTCTTCCATGCGGGCGGTGTAAGCCACATCGAAAATCTCGCTGAAGTTTTTCACCAGCAGATCACTGGTAATCATGCCTAGTTCCGTTGGGTAAAAGCGGCCTTGCTGTTTCTCCACATAGGCGCGATTTTGAATCACGGAAAGAATGGTGGCATAGGTTGAGGGCCGGCCGATGCCCTTCTCCTCCAGCACCTTCACCAGCGTGGCTTCGTTGTAACGCGGCGGCGGCTCGGTGAAATGCTGCTCCGGCAGAATCTTGTTCAGCGTCAGCTTCTCGCCCTCCACCACCGCCGGCAGCCGGTTCTTCAATTCTTCATCTTCCTCCGCGCCGATATTATCGTCCTTGCCCTCCTCATAGACCGCCCGGAAGCCGTTAAATTTCTCGACCAAACCTGTGGCACGGAACAGGTAATCGCCGGACTCAATTTCAATCGTGGTCTGGTCAAACACCGCGGGGTTCATCTGCGACGCTACGAAGCGCTGCCAGATCAATTTGTAAAGCTTCAGCTCATCGGGAGAAAGGTGGCGCTTCATGGCGTCCGGCGTGCGCTCCACGGACGTGGGCCGGATCGCTTCGTGCGCATCCTGCGCGCCCTTCTTGCTCTTGTAGTGAATGGCAGCAGGCGGCAGATAAACCTGGCCAAATTTCCTATCAATGTAGCCCCGAGCCGCCGCCAGCGCCGAGTCCGCCACGCGCGTCGAATCCGTGCGCATGTAGGTGATCAAGCCCACCGCGCCTTCCTCGCCCAGCTCCACGCCTTCATAGAGCTTCTGCGCCAGCATCATCGTCTTTTTCGCGGAGAAGTTCAGCTTGCGGACCGCTTCCTGCTGAAGCTTGCTGGTGATGAAGGGTGGAACGGGGTAACGGCGCACTTCTTTCTTCTCGATGGACTTGACCGTGAAGCCCGCCGCTCGCGCCGCAGCCACATGACGGTCCGCACTCTCCTGATCGGGAATCTCCAGTTTTTTGCCTTGAAACTTGGCCAGGCGGGCTTCAAACGGCGGCGGGTTCTTTCCCTCCAGGCTGGCGGTGATCGTCCAATATTCTCTCTTTACAAATGCGCGAATCTCGCGCTCGCGCTCCACGATCAGGCGCAAGGCCACTGTCTGCACCCGCCCCGCGGAAATGCCGCGCTTCACCTTGTCCCACAGTAGCGGGCTCACCTGATAACCCACCAGCCGGTCCAGAATCCTCCGCGCCTGCTGCGCGTCCACCAGGTGCGCATCAATTTCGCCGGGGTGCTCAAAGGCTTCACGAATGGCGTCGTGAGTGATCTCATTGAAAAGCACGCGATAGAACTTTTTCTTATGCGAATCCAGCAACTCGCGCAGGTGCGCGCAGATGGCCTCGCCCTCACGGTCCGGATCGGCGGCCAGATAGATGGACTCCGCCTTCTTCGCGGCCTCCTTGAGCTCGCGGATCACTGCTTCCTTTTTGGGGATGTTGATATAAGTGGGCTCGAAGTTCTTCTCCAGGTTCACACCCAGGTCCTTCTGGGGC
>JBOGKI010000560.1:0-3342 GCA_050745605.1 Terriglobia bacterium
GTGGTGTCATTGGCGTTGGCGTCCCTAGCCGTCAACGACGGCACGTTGAACCGCTCCTCAATGAACTTGAGCACGGAGGAGAATTCGTATTGCGTGTGCGAGATGTAACCGGCTCGGGCGTAAGGGGAGATGATGAGCAACGGTACGCGAGGCCCTAAGCCGTAGATGTCCACCGGAGGCGGGGCCACGTGATCATAGAACCCACCGAAATCGTCCCAGGTGAGGAAGACGGCGGAGGTGTTCCAGTCCGGCCCTTGCATCAGGGTGTTCAACTGCTGCACGGTCCAGTTCTCGCCCTGGCAAGTGCTGTAGGGCGGGTGCTCGTTGTTCGCTCCCGTCACAAGCCAGCTTACCGCTGGCAGGTTGCCGCTGGCCGCGTCGATGGCGAATTGTGTATCCGGCACAACATGCTCGGCCCAAAGCGACGTATTGCGGATGTGGTTGATCGTGTCATAGGTAGAATACTCGTATCCTGTGGCGCCTTCGGGAGGCGCGTAGTATTTCCAGCTAACCCCGGCAGCATCGAGGTTGTCCGCCAGGGTCTGGAAATCGAAGCAGGGGAAGACGTCAGAAAGGACTCCCGTCACTTCATCCAGAGTCTGCACAACGAAAGTTGGCTGTGCGTCGCATCCCCAATTGCTGGACTTCGGTACCCCCAACTTTTGATCGATGACACTGCCCGATTGCGCGGCGATGGTGTAAAGGTGATTCGGGAAGCTATCCCCGTGCAGCGAGGAGAACATCTCGTCCGCCAGCACAAACCGTTGCGCATAGGTGTAGTAATTGGGAATGTCGGCCTGCGTGAGCTGGGAATAAGCCAGATATTCCCCATTGATATTCCCAGCGGGGATCAAATCAAATTGATCCATCTTGCCGCCGTCCATGGCCGTCAGGGCGGCGTCCCATTCGTGGGCGATGTCCGCTACCTGGTCGGGCGTGTGCCGAAGCGGGATCACCTGACCGGTAGAAATCGTTCCGCTGGTGGCGCCATCGGCTCCCGGATACTGTCCGAAGTAGTTATCAAAGCTGCGATTTTCTTTGATAATGAAGATAACGTGTTGAATGACGGTGATATCGCCCGCCCGGTGCGCTGGTGAAGGCCGCGCCGGTTGAGCGCCCTGTCCAAACCGGGTGAGACCCATCACAGCGAGCAGGATGATCGTTCCGGCCGCCGGAAACACCAAGTCTCTCTTTTGTCTCGTCTTGAACCTCAGCGTCATCGGTATGATTCCTTTCTGCTACCACCTCTGTAGAGAGGGAGCAGTGAGCAGAGCGCCCCCGCAAGAGCAAGCTAAGGTGACACTCCCGTCCCCGACAATCTCACTCTCTGCGGGGCGTTCAGGTCACTGTCAGAAATAGTGAGAGTGCCCGGTAAACTTCCTGTCTGAGTCGGCGTGAAGGTGACGGTGATCCAGCACTGGCTGTTCGCCGGAATCGATGTGCCGCAATCATTCGTTTGCGCGTAATCACCGCTCGTCGTGATGCCGCCAACGCCCAATGGAATGCTGCCAACGTTCTTCATCTTGACGTAGGCGGGCGGGCTGGTGGTGTTGACGGTCTGGTTATGGAAATTAAGGTTCGACGCACTGAGGGAAACCGAGCTGCCGATGCCGTAAAGCCGCGCTGTCTGAGGGCTTGCGGGGTCGCCGTCGGTAACGACAAGGTTTCCCCATCGCGGGCCGGAAACGGTGGGCGCGAAAGTGACGGTGATCGTACAGGAGCCACCGCCTGGGACACTGCTTCCGCAGGTGTTCGTTTGGGAGTAATCCCCAACCGTTGAAATGCTGGTGATGGACAGCGGAGATGTTCCATGGTTCGTGAGCGTGGCCGTATTCGTGGACTGGGAATTGAGGTGGACCGTGGCCAGGCCGAGGCCGGGGTAGAGTGAATTCGTCAGGGTCACCTCGCTGCCCGTTCCCTGCAGGCTCACGATCTGCGGGCTGGTGACATCATTGTCCGTGATGGTCAGTGTCCCGGTGAGAGGCCCCGTCTGCGTGGGCTTAAAACTGATGATGATCTTGCACGTCGCGCCCACCGCCAGCGTCGTGCAAGTGTTCTTCTGCGTGAAATCTCCGGTGATGGCGACGTTGGAGACGGTGATGGGGCTGGTGCGGATGTTGGTCAGGGTCACCGCATCAGGCGAACTGGCGACACCCAACTGTTGCCCGCCATAATAAACGTTCGAGGCGGCATTGATCGGGCAGGTCTGCGGGCTCAGAATCAGCGGCGAAAGCGGCGTCTGGCTGAAATTGAAACTATCGGTGGTGTCATTGGCATTCGCATCCCGCTCCGTCAGCGGCGGCAGGCTAAACACTTCCTCGATGAATTTGAGCACGGAAGAGAACTCGTATTGCGTATGCGAGATGTAACCGGCTTGGGCGTAGGGGGAGATGATGAGCAACGGCACGCGAGGCCCTAAGCCGTAGATGTCCACCGGAGGCGGGGCCACGTGATCGTAAAAGCCACCGAAATCGTCCCAGGTGAGGAAGACGGCGGAGGTGTTCCAATCCGGCCCTTGCATCAGGGCGTTCAACTGCTGCACGGTCCAGTTCTCGCCCTGGCAGGTGCTGTTGGGCGGATGCTCGCTGTTCGGCCCGGTCACAAGCCAGCTTACCGCCGGCAAATTACCGTTGGCCGCGTCGATCGCGAATTGCGTATCCGGCACAACGTTCTGGCTCCAGATCGACGAATTGCGGATGTGATTGATCGCATCATAGGTGGAGAACTGGTATCCCTGTTGGCCTTGCGGGGGCGCGTAGTATTTCCAGCTAACGCCGGCATTATCGAGGCTGTCCGCGAGGGTTTGGAAATCGAGGCAGGGGAAAGCATCTGAGATGTCTCCCGCGTCATCCAGGACTCGAACCAGGTAATCTGGAGGGAGATCACAACCCCAGTTATAAAGAGCTTTCTGGGGGCCTGCGGGCTGTGGAACAGTGAAGACGCCGCCCGACTGCGCGGCGATGGTGTAGAGATGATTCGGGAAGCTCTCCCCATGCAGCGAGGAGAACATCTGGTCCGCCAGCACGAAGTTCTGGGCATAAGCGTAATAATTGGGGATGTCAGCCTGGGTAAGCTGGGAATAGGCTTGGTACCCCCCGTTAACATTGGCGTAGAGGATCAGGTCAAACTGATCCATCTTGCCGCCGTCCATAGCCGTCAGGGCAGAGGTCCAATCGTGGCCGATGTCTAACGCCTGGTCAGGCGCGTGCCGAAGGGGGATCACTTGGCCGGTAGAAATAGTTCCGCTGGTGGCGCCATCGGCCCCGGGATATTGTCCGAAGTAGTGATCAAAGCTGCGATTCTCTTTGATAATGAAGATAACGTGTTGAATGACGGTAATAT
>JBOGKI010000561.1:0-3328 GCA_050745605.1 Terriglobia bacterium
GGAGAACACGGTACTAACGACGAGCCACCACGGAATTGCCCTTTCGCTAGGGGAAACGAACATAGCGAGAACCGCGAACAAAATCGTTAAGATGGTAATTGCCACTGCACTTGATTTTTTTACGAATGATTCGACGCCGTGTATTTTTTTCTCAACGGCGCTCTCGACTGCACCGATCCTCTGTCCGGCCTCCGTAAACAACGCGCTCTGTAGATCCGCGTTATAATCCTCGAATAACAGGCGCTTCGGGGGGCGATTTTCGTACTCCCTACTCTTGCCCTTGAGGAAT
This sequence comes from Terriglobia bacterium, assembly GCA_050745605.1. Classification (GTDB taxonomy): domain Bacteria; phylum Acidobacteriota; class Terriglobia; order UBA7540; family UBA7540; genus CALCEB01. Next base: position 290 of record JBOGKI010000561.1, read on the forward strand.
GGCGTCGTTGTAACAAAGTCCATCACTGCAATCGGCTCTCCTCGCGGAATCTTTACTTCCTGGCTAGAAAGATTGTATATGGGGCAGCACAGTGGTCCGATCCATCCTGGGTCCACTTGGGGCCCTCCGACCCATAACAGACCCTGGTACGCCCACTTTACGCGAATATTCCAGCGCGCAATCAGAAAACGCGGTAGGTTTATCGTCTCCGCTATCTTTATTATTGCAACCTGAAATGGGGGAATCGTTATTTTCTCGCCCTCCTTCAGCCAACAGGGCTTTCCCCCAAGCGAATATTGGTCGCCCACAGTTAACTCGTACGCTGCGGGCTTTAGGTTCTTTCGGTCGAAGGGATCGATCATCCTAAATTGCTGTACGTAGTGTTCTATCTCGTCGCTGAGCAAAACACCACAGGGCTTACCGGGCCGCGAGTCGTCCTCAGGGCAAAAGTACGAATTCAAGCGGTTGAACTCGTCATCTCTCCTTCCCATCAATGATCCTCCGAAGCCGACAGGGAGCGAATTATTGATTTCCGCTGCGTAAGGCAGAAACGACCGAATGGCACCTCGATTTGACACCCTCGGCGGTGAAGGGCTCAGTGGCAGTTGCCTCCCGCATTATCACTTCTGTCAGTGAAGGTCCTGTGCCCAAAAAGCTCACGGGAGTGGAAAGTGCTGTCTCAAGTTGGGCTACCATGTGACTTGCCTCCCACGATAGTAGGTTCGCCTCGCTTAATCCCTTGTTCGTGAAGTTCAGGTAGTCCAGTCCATTAATAGCTAGGCGCGTCGGGCGGTTAATAATCACCGCTCTCCGCGCAAGCTCCCAGTCAAAGCGCCCTACTCGCCGAATTTTCTTAGTTACGCTCGTGCGCTCGTGGATTTCGTGTGGGTAGCCACTCTCCCGCCTGATTTGCCCCCACGTGATCTCGTTTTTCAGGAGTCCTGCCTGCTCACCTGCGACCCGAATAGGGAATGTCCTAAAGACGACGACAACCTCGTTCGCCAAACGGGGACTAAGACCGACTTCGCTGAGAAACCCTGACGCGGTGGTATCTCGGGAAGTGGCCTTTGGATATTCGGCCGTGTGATAAAGTGATAGTCCAAATCCCTGCGTACCCTCAACGAGTACGCTTCGGCCAGAGTCAAGGGCATTGTTCGCTTCTTCGGACACATCGGTCAACATTTCCCGAAGCCAGGTGTATTTTGAGGCTGCATGTTTGGCCAGTCGAACGTCTTCACCGCGGAGAGCGCGCCTTGCAACAGCCGAGCCGACGCCACACAGCGTCGAACTCAATCGCTCACGTAGATTCAGTTGTTGTTCGTTGCGCCGGTCCACATCTTCGATCACCATTGCGTTTCGATCCACGCCGACACGGCGCGGATCAATGCTCAAGACCTCGAGTTCCGACTTGAGCACTTCCGGATCTATAAGCGCCCCCGGGGGAATGAGGAGGCGAGTTCGTGACCTGATGTAACCCGTCGGGAGCTGCCGGAGCAACCTCGTTGTCCCGTCAGCGCTAACAAAGCTATGCCCGGAGTTTGGCCCGCCACAACGGATGCAAATATCCATCTGCTCCCGCTGCGTGATGAACGCGGCGATCTTACCCTTCCCTTCGGAGCCGTATTGCCCGCCAACAACAACCCAGAGGCTCATGTGTGTCCTGTTCTACTAAATCCTCGAACTGCTTTGTCCAATGCTACGTACAGGTCTTGTAGCGAGCCTTCGTTTGGGAGCACCAAAGCGGCCTTCGCTCTCAGAGACTCGATTTGTTGTTCCACGGGGTGCGAATCAGCGGCCTCGAATGCGGCAAGACTTCTGTACTTGTCCTCGACCTTCTTGCGTTTCCACCGTTCGTTTTGAGGGCTGTCCAGGTACAGTAGATGAAAGGAGGACTTGAAAGACTTCTTGAGGCTCTCGTAATCAAGAGGGTGCCGCAGACCGTCCACTGCCACGTCAGTATCGGAAACGATCCGGTCGATTAGTCGGCTGTTCAGTTCGCCTTGCATGCCGTTTGCCATCACTTCCCACCCAATTTCCTGAAGGCGGGCCTTGCTCCCGGGATCCTTCCATTCCGACAGCACTTGGCTATACCGGACGTATTGGAAACCATATCTGGAGCTTAAATACTCACCAGCGGAGGTCTTACCTGCCCCGATACGGCCAGTAATACCGATGACCAAAGGCTCATCCCGTGGTCGGCGAGAACCCGTGGGCATGAACGGATTCTACCTCAGTTTCGGGCCCATTACGCACCTCATCGAGACCCGTGTTCGAGACGATCTGGGCGAGCTTGGCGTAGTTGAATTTCGCCGACCTAGGGACAATCAAGTAGTCCTCCGTGGGTGTGCCCAACGCAATGTAGTCATCGGCCAGGTAAAAGAGGCCAACCAACGCCGACGTGATGGCATCGACCTCGTCGTGGGTAATGTCTGCGGTTAGAAATTCTCCTGTAATACCAGCCCTAGAAAGCCCCCACTTCAGTTCGCCTAGGCTCGCCTTTTTTCGCGGAATTCCCAGGATATCCTGGGCTGCGCCAGGATAGCTCTCAATCACCTTACTGCCGGCCTTGCGAAATTCATGCGCCAACCCGATTCCGCGCCGGGTGAGCATCTGCATACTCGGCAACAGACACCAGAACACTGAGATGCCCATTCTCTTTAGCGCGAGCTCGCACTTGCGGTAGATCGGCACGTTGGCGCTGTCAAGTCCCTCCGGAAGAGAAAGTGGCGAATCAATCGACACCAGGTCCGCATCCGCCGCCAGCGTCTCTCGGATCAGCTCGTCATCCGTGCGGAGGCTTTTGGTTGTCACGGCCGCGCCCTCCATCAAGGCCCAGCCTGTCGCTCGTCTCTGGCTACCTGTCAGATCGATTCCTACGATCCGAGGGGATCTTCCCAGACTTGGGCACCTGTTTAAGAGTCGCGGAACCACACCGGTTGAATCCGACTGTATCGAGGCGCGCCCCAGCACCGCACGTTTGTTCGACCGGGGTAGCTGAGCCACTCCAGTGAATACTGGGGCGGTCAACTCCCTTAGGAA
>JBOGKI010000562.1:0-3319 GCA_050745605.1 Terriglobia bacterium
GAGCCGGGCAGAGGAATGGCGATGATCGAGCTACAATAATTTCGCCCTGGACAAAGCCACCGTCGCAGACTGTCCGATTCAAATTGATTACGTGCGCTTGCCGGAGGGGTATCAGGCCTGAAAAGGAAAAGCCCACGGTCAGAAAAACACTGACCGTGGCTACCCGCTTCACTTTGATCGCCGCGATCCTCGCCCAGTTCTATCGCTGGGAATCTATCCCAAAAAGCCAAAAAGTGGAAATATCATTTCCTGACGAGCCCTGAGCGCTCTACCTTCACCAGTACCAGTGCGTTGGAGGTGAGCGTGAGCTTCAGTTTGCCATCTGTTAAATGCGTTTGCTCCGGGGCGGGTAACGCAGTGGCGCGGTTCATCCGCTCCACCTGCGCGGGCGTGGGATCCAGGGGCTCGCCCATCACGGCATACACCCTCAGCACGTTCCCATGTGCCGCGTCGACACGCTGAAGCGTTGCTCGCGCCGACGGTGGCACGCCTTTAAACTCAAGCTCCATTGTCCGCGTCTTTCCTACCTTGTCTGGATCGACAAGATTCCAGGCGACGATTGCCAGCCCTCGATCCGCACTCTTTGTTACGATCACATCTTTTGAAGCGTTCGCCAGGCGCTGGTTGCCGAGCTCGTGCAGCAGGCCAAACGCGTAATAGCTCGGTTTGTTGATGCCACCCTTGGCCCGCAAGCCGAACTCGCCATCGAACGGTTGCGCGATGACTCCGTCTTCCTCGAAAACATCGGAGAAGGTCCAAAACGACATCATCTTCACATTCCCATCACATTCTCTGATGGTGTTCGCCACCGCCGGGCCTACGAAGATGGTGTCGCGCGACTGGTCCATTCCCTGAACGTTCCACTCGGTCCAAAATAGGGGAAGGTTGGGCATGGCGGAGGATTTGATCTGCCCTCTCACCATAGCCACCGCGCGGCACACCCGGTCATCCATGGGGATGTTTTCGTCAGTCCCGAAGAGATTTTCAACCGTGTCGTCGGCATATCCGTGGGTAGAAACAAAGTCAACAGGGACGCGGTTTTCTGAGGCAAATTTGAGGAACGCGGGTATCCAGGAAGCATGCGCGGTCGCCGGCCCGCCCACACGCAGCCGCGGGCTTACGCTCTTCAGGTCACGCGCGGTGTGCTCGTAGAGCTTGAAGTACGATTCCTGCCGGGGCACGCCATCCCAAAAAACAATGTTTGGTTCGTTCCATACTTCGAAATACCACTGCGACACCTCTTGGATGCCGTATCGGTGAACCAGGTGCTGCGCGAGGCGAGTCATCAGCGCATCCCACTGATCCCAACTCTTGGGCGGCGAAGCGCTTGCCTTGTACCAGAAGAGGTGTGAGTCATCCGGATTGGCGGCCAGCTTCCTGGGCATAAAGCTGATCTCGACCACCGGACGCACGCCGTTTGCCAAGAGCCCATCATAGATCTGATCGACATAGGAGAAGTTATAGACCGGATTGCCGTGGTCGTCCTCGTCGTAAACGCCCACTTCATGATCCAGGATGCCATGGAAGCGCACATAACGGAAATCGCTCACTTGCTTCACCGCGCGGAGGTCGTCCCGGTAACTCTCGCGAAGCGAGAGGATGGCGTGACCCGAGCCGAACATCTGCTCCCAAAAATGAGGCAACGGATGCGCGGGGGCATGGACGTCGATGACGATCTTTTCTGCTGCCGATAATTGGACCTGCTGGCCCCGCACCACCCGCAGACGGTAGGTACAGGCCAGTGCAAGCAAAGTGAGGCTCAAGACGAATGTTTGTCGACGGCAAAACATGCTCATGAGATGAGTTCTCCGAAGCTGATCTGAACCACCGAACCTGAGGTATGGTCCACCATGTGGTTTAGTTCCGGGTGCTGCCCTCTCTCGCACTACATCCGTCTGCAATTAGTGGGAGGCGAACAGTGAATGACACAGAGTTCATCTTAGCGCACGCACTAATCTGTTTCGCTTTCCTGGTTGTGGGCCTCATCGCGCTTCTTGTTCCTCAGAGTGCAGATTCCAGCGTGATAGGGCGTTTGTGGCCCGCTGGCAAGTCGGGCGGAGGAGGAAGGGAATACCAAAGGAGGCTGGTGGGGCTGATCCTCGCGCTTTTCGGGTTTTTCCCGCTGAAGTCAGACCTGCTTTCAATTTTCGAGCCCCGGCTGAGCGGGCACCTCCCGAGGGTAAGAGACCGCGCATTGCAAAGAACTAATCCGGCTTGGCTTCCGTTCCTGATGGGATTGCTCGTCGTGGGCGTGGGCTCGTTTGTACTGCGGAACCCAGGACCCTTGGTGCCGTGGAGTCAACAAAGGCTGTTCCCCGAGCGTCGGATACCCGAGGGTGCCCTGCGCACGTGGCGCATGACACTTCGTGTGGCGGGTGCTCTGATGATATACGCGAGCGTCGGCCTATTCAGGCTATGGACCCGGAGGTAGGCTGGCAGGGGCCGACTGGCGCAGGCGCGGCGCAGTGTGCCGTGTCTGTCACTGAGGGCCTTTGGCCCGCGAAAGCTCATGAAAATCCCTCGGGGCTAGGCAGAGCGATGCTTATAATGCTAACCCCTTTGATTTCAGCGCGGCTTCGTTCGCCACGATGTGTTTTTCGACCGTGCGATTCGTGATTCCGCACCCACCGCGAAGAGCGCGGGATGTGCGCCACCCGCCCATGCAGCCGAGCCCGAGAGCCGAGACTTCCAAATTGCTTTTTCCAAGTTTGCATTTCTGCCTAGTTTCTCCTTAGAGATACTCTCAGAGCTGATGAAACAACCGTTTGGTCAGCATCAAAACCGTGTCGCTGCCCCCCTCTGCCATGTTGAGTGCCTACCACGGAAATGAAACTGCGAATCCGGCAGCTTCGACGATTAGACAGTGTAAATTACTTACTCTTCGGAAGTTTGCCTATTTAGCTAAAGTTCTTGCCAGATCCTCCGAGGCTCTACGTATCGGGAAGAAGTTCGCTCCTGCCGGTTAGCCTAACTTCCGCGCCCCAAGGCGATTTTGGGGCGGTTTCGGAAGGCAAGACTATTGTTTTCAACGCGAGATGCTTTTGGCCCAGAATAGTGACGAATATGTGTCATCATTTTTCTTGACATGAGCAGGTTAGATGATGTACATAGTGTCCTGTGTACATTCGCAAGACCGCCAAGTCGCACAAGGGCAAAACCTATACCAATTACCTGCTCGTTGAGTCCGTGGCTACGCCCAAGGGCCCTCGCCAGCGCATCATCTGCTCGCTCGGCAGCCTCGCCCCCGCACCTGCCGAACAGTGGCTGGACTTGGCCCGCCGCCTCGAAGCCCGCCTGCAGGGACAGACCTCGCTAACCC
>JBOGKI010000563.1:0-3306 GCA_050745605.1 Terriglobia bacterium
CATCTATCTGGGGCGGCTCTACGACCTGGAAGATCGAAGATCCGATGCTCTTGAACAATACCGGGAGGCATCGGTCACCGCAGCCAATTTTCCGGACGCGGTGCGGGCAGTTCAAGCGGGCTTGCGCTTGCCCTACGGGGTAAAATAGAAGTGGGACGGGAGGTGGTCCCGCGAGCTGCTTCGCCTGCAACGATGGGATTGGGGCGGGCCCGCCTGCGGTCCGATCGTGCGGTTGTTTTTTTGAGTTGAATTCACGCCCTGATTGACAGTGGAAAGGCTTTCGGATAGGCTCAGGAAATCATCAGGGTCCACCTTTAACCGTATGGGAGATAAGTCTTATGAAAAATGCATTGCGCCGGCCGCTCTGGATTGTATTCGTAGTTTTGGCATTGCCGCTGGCCATGCCAGGGCAACAATCCGGCGGCAGCCAGCAGGCGCCGCCCAGTCTGCAGCAACCCAACTCGCAGACGGGTCAGCAGCCGGCCCAAGGGCAGAAGGGGCAGGCCCCGAACGGCCAAGCTGCGGCTCCCGCGTATCAACCGACGCCCGACGAAGTGACCACCGCAAAGGCTATTCAAACCGAGCTCGATCCGGACCGGACGATCCAGTTGACTCAGGATTTTGCGAAGAAATATCCCAAGAGCTTCTACCTTGGCAATGTTTATCTTTTCGCGGCCAACGCCTACCAGCAGAAAAACGACGTCGCGAAATCGATTGAGTATGGCGAAAAAAGCCTTCAGCTTGAGCCGAACAGCGTTCCCACGCTGGTGTTGCTGACCACGTTGCTTCCGCAGCCCCAGGACATGCAAGGGACCGACCAGGACAAGGCGAACAAGTTGAAGGAAACGGAGACGGATGCCAATAAGGTTCTCGACCTCTTAAAGACGCTTCCCAAGCCGCCCAGCGCCACCGATGATCAGTTTCAAAAAATTAAGGAGAATATTACCTCTGAGGTTCATTCTTCGCTGGGAATGGATCACGAGCAAAGAGCATTGATGAATCTTTCCGGACCCGATCCTGCGGAACTCGGCAAAGCCGAAACCGAATACAAGCTTGCGGTCGCGGGGCCACAAGCAAATGCGCAGGACTATTATCGTCTGGGCGAGGTCTACGAAATGGAAAACAAAGTCGGTGAAGCGATCGACGCTTTCACGAAGTCTGGGCAGCTTGGCCAGGGCACTATGATGCAAACGCTGGCCGACCAAAAAATCCAGCAGCTCAAGGCGAAAAAGCCACAGCCCACCCCGCCGGCCAACCATTAGTTTGGACGGGTCCCGGCTTGGTGAGGCGGTCCGCGGCAGGGCCGGAGCGCGCCGCAACCGGCTTTTGACCGTCCCTTATGGCAAGCGGGCCATCGGCTTTTGTTAACCTCGCATGTCATCACCCTCAACGGACCGGCTTCAGGAGGTTCTGGGTTACCGGTTCCGGAACCCTCAACTATTGCTCGAATCGCTCACCCATTCGTCTTATGCCCGTGAGTTTTCGGGACCGGCCGGGGACAATGAGAAGCTTGAGTTTCTGGGTGATGCCATATTGAATTTTGTGGTGAGCGTCAAGCTGGCAGAGGCCTTCCCCAGTTACCCGGAAGGCAAGCTATCACGAGCCCGTGCCCGGCTGGTGGCGGCGGAGCACTTGAGTGAGGTGGGAGCGCGGCTTCAACTGGGCCAATTCCTCCGGTTGGGGCGTGGGGAGGAGAAGACGGGCGGGCGAGCCAAGACCCGCCTTGTCGTCAACGCTCTGGAAGCGATTGTGGCCGCGATCTATCACGATGGCGGTCTGCAGGCGGCACGCCGTTTCATCACGCGGTTTATCCTGCCGGTTGACCTGTCCGGCGCTGCGGTAGAGCTCTTCAGCATTGATTACAAGTCGGCGCTTCAAGAATTTCTGCAGGCGCGGCAGTGGGACGCCGCAGAGTATCAGGTGGTGAGGGAGTCGGGTCCGGAGCACCGAAAGGTCTTCTCGGTGGAGGCTCACGCGGCCGGAAAAACCGCGATGGGAACCGCGGCGGCCAAGAAATCGGCCGAACAAAGCGCCGCAGAGAAACTCCTGGAACTGCTCAATGAGCACGCCGATCAGGGATGACTGACCATTACAAGAAATCGTCAACCCGCGATACCTTTGAGTCGCTAGTGGTCACCGTGATCCTGGCGATCTTTGGAACCACGTTCGTCGTCCAGGCTTTCAAGATTCCCACCGGGTCGATGGAGGATACTCTGCTCATTGGCGATCACTTGCTCGTCAACAAGTTTGCTTTTGCGGACCAGCCCGGTTTGTGGCGCCATTTTCTTCCCTATAAAGCCATCCATCGCGGCGACGTTCTAGTTTTCAAGTATCCCGCGAACTATCCTTCGGTCGAAGAGCAGCAAGAACCCGGTGAGGATTTCGTGAAGCGCGTCATCGGCGTGCCCGGCGATCAGATTCGCGTTGTCAACCGCAAGGTTTTCGTGAACGGAGTTCAGCTCAAGGACTCGTATGTTCTCGACAGCTATCCCCATGAGGTTTTGCCGGCCGATAATTTTCCGCCACCCCCAAACGCGTCTCTGCCCGGCTGGATCGAAGACATCAGGCATTACCTTCACAACGGCGAACTGGTAGTGCCGCCCGGCCACTATTTTGTGATGGGCGACAATCGCGAGAACAGTTGGGACAGTCGCTTCTGGGGCTTTGTCCCCATCCGATTAGTCTCAGGCTCGCCGCTAGTGATTTACTGGTCCTTTGAGACGCCTCCGGACGAATACTTGCGAACTTCGCTCTCTGACCGTGTCGATCAGATGGGCGATCTTCTTTTTCATTTCTTCACCAAGACGCGCTGGCGGCGCACCTTCCGGCTCGTCCGATGAAAACAGCTTTCTCCCGCCGCTTCCTCCGCATGGCGCCCGTGGCGCTGGCGATTCTTGTGCTTGCAGGGTGGCTCGTGCCATCCTTCATCAGCGTGGAGCGTTACCGGCGCTTTCTCCGCAATGGGCTTGAAGCCGATTTGGGCCGGAGAGTTACGTTCGAGTCTTTATCTTTTCACCTTCTTCCCCGGCCTGGATTCGTCATCCGAAATGTCTTGATCGATGAGGATCCGCGCTTTGGCATCGAGCCCTTTGCGCGCATCGAGCGGGTAGACTGTGACCTGCGTTGGACCAGCCTGTGGCGCGGCCGCCTGAGTTTGTCCGGCCTCGATCTTGAGAGACCCAGCTTCAACATCGTTTTGGCCAGCGGCGAGGGTTGGAACGTCGAACGTCTTTTGCGGCGTCAAGGCTATTCATCCTTTGCTCCGGCGACAGCCCGCGACGTCCGGCTGCGCGGCCTCCTCCAAGT